>JBBQBU010000183.1:0-10234 GCA_038318015.1 Chloroflexota bacterium
GCGGACGGCCACCAGGCTTGGCGGCGGGGAGCAGGGGATGCAACAGCTCCCACTGCTCGGCGGTGAGGTCGGTTGGGTATGCTTTCCGAATCATACTTGACCATAATCCACCCACCTACCCCTTCGCACACACTTTCTCAGTGAACCATGCGCTTTGTCGTGCAGCATGGGGGGCTTCCGGGCAGCGAACGCCTGGACTGCCAGCGCCAGGCCTCCAGGGGTTCGGGCCTACGGGGTAGCTACCGGGCCGTACAGGCGCAGCAGGTTCGTGCGGTCGGCAGCGGTCGGCTGGCTCTTGTCGCAGCGTGAGGCCCCGACGGCCTGCATGCTTGACAGCAGCGTGCGGTCGCGAGGATGGTCCAGACCCAGGACGTGCCCCAGCTCGTGCACCATGGTCGAGAAGACGCAGGTATAGACCGTCCGCGTCGGGTCGCGCCGCTGGAGCCGCTCGAAGAATCCGCGGCTCATGACGATGTCCATCTCGCGCGTGACACCCTCATCCACGTCCGGCCAGGTCAGGGCGGCAATCAGCAAACCGAGGTCCGGTGCCCAGCCAATCGTGGTGATGCCGTCGCCGTGCGTCGCAGGGTCAGCAGTGCAGCGGCCCTGCGATTCGAGTGGAACCGCCCCGTTCGCCAGGGCGTCCCAACGGTCGGCCGCACGCACCACCAGTTGCACGAACGCGTCATCATCGAGTCCGGGCGGGCCGCCCGCCGGGTTGACGCAGTACCGAATCGGGCCGTCCCAGACGATATCACCGGCGTAGATTTCGACTTCAACGGAGTGTGGCGCTGCGTCGTCCGTGATGGGTGCTCGCCATGCCCATTCGTGAGTCGGTTCGGCGGTTGCCGTGGCAACTGGCGGCGGCTCGTTGCTCAGGAATAGCTCGCCCATCCAGCCGTCGTCGCCGGACGGGTCTCGTACCAGCAGCCAGTCGGCGTAACCGTCGAAGAAGCGCATTCCGAGCGCCAGGATCGGGGTGCCGCCCGGCCACTCGGCGAGCAACCCGCCGTCGATTGGAGACACGAAGAGCGACGCGCGGTTTACACGCGGGATATTGACGTAACGCATGCCAGCAACGTCGGCGTGGGCGCCGTCCGGGATGTGCGTCTGCGATGCCGGGGCGCGCGCTACAAGGCTGTGCGCTCCCGGCTGCAGCAGCACGATGGCGAGGCAGAACGTCAGCAGCAGGCAACCGCCAATCGCCGCCAGCGCCAGACAGATGCCCCGATCCCGTCGCATCGAGTGGTTGGTGACTGGGCTAGCGGCGGTCCTGGCCGGCAGCCCGCCCGCATGATCGTACATCACGCACCGGGCAGTCGAGTCGGTGGGTGATGGGTGGTCGGAATGGGAGTCAGGCCACCGCACCGGCCTCCCCTTACTCGCTTGCGACACGGGGAGGCCCGAAGGGCCGTGGGGATTGAGGGGGCCCGTCGTTCGTGGGCGAGGGGCCGGGGGTGAGGGTTTCAGCCGCGCTACCGGTGTGCTTCATCAGGAAGTGGTGCAGTTCGACGGACCCGACCAGTTCCGGGGGCGTGTCGGTCCAGTCGCTCGGGTAGATGACGAACGGCTGCGTCTGCATCCCGCCCAGGCCGCCGTGCGCCCCCACCAGATCGTCAAACCCGATCACCTGATTCGTGGACGGGTTGAACGTGCCGTTCAC
Source organism: Chloroflexota bacterium (assembly GCA_038318015.1). GTDB lineage: Bacteria > Chloroflexota > UBA6077 > UBA6077 > JACCZL01 > JADZEM01. The sequence goes on from JBBQBU010000183.1 coordinate 1,664, forward strand.
GATGATGTCGCCGGAGTGTTCGTAGCCGGCCAATTGGCAGAGGAAGCGCGGCGCATGCTTCGTGTACGACGCCAGCGGGTCTTTGCCCTCAATGACGCGGTCGCGGTCTGGCTCCAGTTCGCGGATGCCCTCGTCGCTCATCACGATGGCCCCGCGCTTCTCGGAGCGCACGAGCACCATGCCGATGCCCTCGTGGGCCACCAACGCCGGGATCAGCGCAGGGTACGCCACGGCGATGTCCTCGAAGCTGAGACGCTCTGGCACCCGCGCGAAATAGATGTGCGCCAGACTGCCCGAACTCGTCACGACGATCTCCACGTCGTCCGCAGCCTCGCGCTGGATGGCCTCTCCGACTGGGTCGAGCACGCCCGCGCCGCGCCGCGAGTGCAGCAGTCGCCGAGCGCCGCGTCCCCGCACGCCCGGCTCCCCCGCCACCTGATTGACGAAGGCCCGTATGTAGGCGGCCGGCTCGCCGCGCCCGCCAGAGACTCGCATCGACGTCGTGCGGACGCCAGGCTTCTGGTCCATCCCTTCTCGCACCAACTGGTCGAGCGGGTAACCGTAGACCGACTGGAAGATCGGCGCAGTCGTCTGGCCGTGGTCGGAGAGGACGACGAGCTGATAGGGGCGCGGCGCTTCGGCGGCGGCGCGGGCAATCTGCCGAAGCTGCCGGTCGATGCTGGTAAGGGTCGCCACGGCATCGCGCGTCTCGGGGCCGGCAAAGTGACCGACCTCGTCGTACCCCAGGAAGTCACAATAGATGATGCGGTGCCCCTGATACATCGATGCGATGACCGTCCAGGTGGTGGCATCCCGCAGGAGCACGGTTGCCGCGCCGCGTTGCAGCGTGAACAACCCGAAGCGGCGCACGCGTGGTTGCACGTTCGTGAGCTTCTGTCGGAGCGCCTGCCAGCAGTCCACGAACGCCTCGCCGATCATGCCGGCGATGCCGCGATACAGGTTGTAGGGGACCAGCAAGTAGCCGTAGAAATCCTGAGGGTCGGCGCGAATCGACCCTTCGTCATCTATCAATGTGCCAACGGTCATCACGGTCCGCTCGGCGTCGCCGCTGAACAAGTTGGTCACGCTGACGCCGTCGTTGTGCAGCAGGCCGTGGCCGTCTGACACTCGCCGCTGTACCGAGGACAGGTCGCGCGGGTTGGCCGACGACATCAGCCGCCGATCGCGCTTTTCGTACCAGTAAAAGGCCGGTACCTCGCCGTTGGTGCCGTGCAGAATGCCGGCCTGGGCGCTGGTCGTCATCGACGGCACCTCGCACTCCCACCCCGTCAGCTTGTGGGTGCCGACCGCCAGCCAGGACGCCAGCGTCGGCATCCGCCCTTCGCCAATGGCGCGCCGTAGGATCGGCTCGGCCAGCCCGTCAATCTGGATGATGACGGTGCCCGGCTCGTGCATGTCGCCGTCGCTGCGCCGCCCCTTCGACAGCCGCCCGATGACGTTTCGGTAGAACAGGTCGTCATCTTCGATGCTCAACAGCCAGGTGAAGATGGTGTTGACGGCTGCCAGCCCGAACGCGACGATGAACGGTGTAACCAGGCCGTCAACGGCGAAGCCGGGGATGAGCCAGCCGGCCACCATCACCAGGAAGCCGTTCAGGAAGAGCGCCACGAACAGAAACGGGATGATGCCCAGGTTCGCCGCGACGCGTAGCACCAGGGGCCGGACTAGCGCGTTCAGCAGGCCGATGACCACGGCAGCGACAATGGCAATCTCCCAATTCACGATGCGAACGTCTGGGAGGTAGCGCAGCATCAGATAGAGGCCAGCGGCCTCGATTAGCCACGTGAACAGTGCCCGGATGACGACCCCGAGCGGCGATGTGAGCGTCACAGGTAGTCCCCAGCGGTGGTGATCGTCTCGGGTGACTCGGCAGGGGTGGCAACGGGGTCCAGGTACAGCGACTCGCCAGGTTCGAGGATGCGGATATCCACGTCCGGTGCAAGCCTGCTGGCGTGTTCCAGGAAGTCGAGCGGCGGCCGGATGAGATACTGCCACGCCCGCAGGTGCATGCCCAACGGCGCGAACGTGCCCCAGTGCATCGGGATGGCAATCTTCGGGCGGATCAGTTGCAGCGCGCGCGCGGCGATCTTCGCGTCCATGTGGCCCGGTCCGAGCGTTGGCCCCCAGCCCGCGACGGGGAGCAGCGCCACGTCGATGGGGCCGAAAAGCTCCATCTCCGGAAAGATGTCGGTGTCACCCGCGAAGTAGACGCGCAGGCTCCCCTCGATGATAAAGCCGAGGCAACCGCCAAACGGCCCGAACGGCGGCCGGAAGCCGGAATGGCGGGCTGGGGTGGCGATGACGCGCACCGCTCCGACGCCGTCTCGTGACCGTACGTCGGCCGCTTCCCAGGGCATCATCTCGGTGGCCCGCGTGAAGCCCTGGCGCGCCAGGAACGTTCCTGCGCGACGCGGCACCAGCAGCGGCGTATCCTGGCCCAGCAGCCGCAACGACGGGATGTCCAGGTGGTCCTGGTGCATGTGCGAGACGACGACGGCATCTATCGGATGGTTGAGCGTCGAGTGCGGCGACGGGTGCCGCCAGTACAGCCCCGACACGCGCCGGCGCAGCAGCGGGTCCGTCACGATGCGCGTTTCGTCCAGGTCGATCAGGAGGGAGGCATGGCCCAGGAACTGGATGCGCCGGGGGAGGTGGACGGCCGTTGCCACTGGCTGCTCGAACTCCTCACTCGCCGCTGATCCGCTCATCTGTTAGTCGCACCGATCCATCTTCAGAGTATGGGCCGCTGACGGGGGGCCGTCGCGAGGAATCCTGCATGCGCCCCTAGCAAGAATGCTGCCGCACGAGCAGGACGCGGGATGCCGTGCCGCGTGTCAACCAGTGTGCTTCAGACGTTGGCCGGTGCCCGCCAGCCCCGCTGTCACCGTAGGGCGCCCCCTCCCTCTCCCTCTCCCACGCTCGCGGGAGAGGGGGCCAGGGATGAGGGTTGCAGCCGGCCCGCCATCATGTTTGAGGGAGCCGGCGAAGGATCTCATGCTTCCAATCCGGTCAGCGTGAGATCCTTCGCTGCAGTCAGGCTGACAGGGTTGCTCGACGGTCTCTTGATGGGAATCCGCACGATTGACTCGTCCGCAGGCTCAGGATGACAATGGCGACTGGCCTTCCGGCCAAGCGTGCATGGGACTGGCAGGGAGTGAGGGTTGCCATTAGCTATGCGTCAGTTTGGGATGAACGCCCGTGGATAGATCGTCACTTCGGGGATGATGACATCCTTGCCACGCGTCGCCAGGAACAGGATCACGTCCGCGACCTCTTCCGGGCCGATCAACAATTTGGGATCTTCGTCGGGCACGCTCCGGCGGCGCAGCGGCGTCAAGATCGGCCCCGGCATCACCGTCGTCACCGCAATGCCCGAGCTTTTCAAGTCTTTCGCCAGCGCATCACCAAACCCGACGACGCCGTGCTTCGCGGCCGAGTAGCTGGCCCGCGTCGCTGAGCCGGTCTTGCCAGCACGAGACGAGACGTTGATGATCTTGCCGTACTCCTGCGTCAGCATGTGCGGCACGGCCGCGCGAGTGCAGAAGAAGGTGCCGGTCAGGTTCGCTTCAAGGATGAGCCGCCAGTCTGCCGTCTTGATCTTCGTGATGGACGACCGCACGTTGAGGCCGGCGTTGTTGACCAGGATGTCGATGCGGCCGAACGCGTCCACCGTCTTCTGAATCAGCGCCTCGGTCTGCTCCTCGACCGTCACGTCAGTCGGCACAACCAGCGCCCTGCCGCCGGCCGCCTTGATCTCCGCGCCGAGCGATTCCAGGTCAGAGACGGTGCGGGAGGCCAGCACCACGGCTGCGCCCTCTTTTGCCAGCAAGAGCGCCGTTGATCGGCCGATGCCGGTGCCCGCGCCGGTGATGATTGCTACCTGTCCGTCAAGCTGCCCCATGCGAGCGTTACCCCCATGTTAAGGTCCGTCGTTGGATGTGGGACAGGCTACCATGCGCCCGGCCAGTGCCGCGATTTGTCACCGGGCCGCGCCGGTCGCCTCCGGAACGACGTTCTCGATCACCAGCGTGTTCACCTCGACCCGCTTGTTTGTCAATCAGCGAGATCATCGCGCCATCCGCGCTGATCTGCTGGACTGCTGGTGCGGCCGGCTACAGCGTCGGGTGCTGGGCGAGTTGCGCGACCGCTGCCGTCAACTCCGCCTCGTGGGCCGCGCCCACACCGCTCCACATCGGCTCCGCATCCCCGGCCCACCGCTGCTCCATCCCCTGCTCGCTGTGGGAGCGACATGCTATCCTGTTTGCTCGCGCTGCAAAGCAGGAGGCACGCAACAGGTGGCGACAGGTCAGACCGAATTTGGACCGGTCCAACGCATCGAAGCAGATGCCGTTGGACCCGCAGGCCGACGCGCGTTCCGATTGTTCGCGATCCGTACTGACGCCAGCGCGTGGCTCTGGGTCGAGCGCGAGCAGTTGCAGGCGCTGGCGATGCTCATTGAGCAACTGCTGACGGGCCTGCCCGCCCTGGACCTGCGCGCCGGTGCCCCGCGCCCCGATGTGCCGAACGTCCCGCGCGAGAGCCCGCCCTCACTGCCGCCAGACATCGAGTTCAAGGTCGGGCAGTTGGCGCTCGGCTACGATGAGGCGCAGCGGCTGTACTTGATCCTCGCGCACGACGTTGAGTCGGACCTCGATGGATCAGCCCGCTTTAGCTGTCAGGTCAGCCGGCCGCAGCTTCGGACACTGGCCGAGACGATCATGCCGTTGTTGGCCGCCGGCCGGCCGCGCTGCCCGGCCTGTGAGGCACCGCTCGGCACTGGCAAGCACATCTGTCCGCGCTCGAACGGCCACGCCGCCCGCGCCGCCGAAGAGTAGGCCGGCCGTCTATCGCGACGTTTGTGCGCGGCACACGCCGTCCCCGCAAATGGCTGCACCGCCTGCAGCCGCCGTGTAACCTCATCCGTCCGACGACGCGTCAGCGGCTGCCAAGCGTGAAGATCAGCATGCGCCCGCTGGCTGGCTCCCCGACGTAGACCTGCCCACGCGCCACGGCGATGCCGTATGGGCGACCCGGCGCATCCACCGCCGACAGTTCGCGGCCATCAGCGTCAAAGAGGCGCACTTTTGCCTGGGCCGGGTCAGTCACGGCCACGGCACCGTCAGCAACCACGGCCAGCCGCGACGACTCGATGGTGTTGCCCTTCGGCGTAGTCCAGCCGCCGAGCACCTGCCCGCTGTCGTCCAGGATGGCCAGCCGCCCGATCTCCGGGAGCCCGACGTAGATGCGGCCCGACGCGTCAACAGCTACTGCCGTTGGCTGCTCGAACGGGCCGAACGAGGACGGCGGTGCGATGCTCTTGACGAATCGCCCGTCCGTGTTGCCGACGGCGATCCGATTGCGGCCGGTGTCGGCGACGTAGATGCGCCCGTCCGAGCCGATGCTCAGGCCGCGCGGGCGGTACATGCCCCACTCCGCCCCGAGCGTCCCGACCAGCTCTCCGGTCGGAGAGAGTTTCACCAGCAGCGACCGCTCGGCGTCGGCCAGGTACAGGAAGCCCTGGGCGTCCACCGCGAGGTCCGCAATCTGTTCGAGCGGCGGCGTGCGGCCCTGGACTGCCACCAGGGCATTGCGGTCTGGGTCCAGGCGGCTGACGCGCCCGGCGATGTCTGCCACGAAGACCTCGCCGTCCGCGTTTGCCGCCACCCCGCGCGGTGCCCGCTCACCCGTCTGGCCGCCGGCCTGCCCAATCTGCCGTAAAGTGAGTTGGCTCAGGTCGGCCTGGGCGGGCGCATTCGCGGCGTTGCGAGGCCTTCGGATGACCCGCGAGCCGGTGGACAACCGGGGATGGTCGGTGCGCCACGCTTGCGCCGTGCTGGTCGGGCGGCCGGCGGCGATGAGCGTGCGCTGCTCCCCGACCCAGGCGTCGATCTCGTCATAATCCAGCGCCGGCTGGCGGGCCTGGGCGCTGGCGGCGCTGCCGATCCAGTCGGTGTAGGTGCCCCATCCGGCCAGCGCATACGCCGGGATGGCCACCAGCAGCACCGCCCGCGTCACCGAGGGGAACGGCAGCACGGCCACCAGCCGGGCCAGCGCTTCGGCCACCAGCAGGTACAGTCCCGGCAATGCGACCACTGCATCGGCCAGGGCTGGCACGCGCGGACTGGCAAGTTGGCTGCCCAGCAACGGCACAGCGAACAGCGCGACCGGTAGCACCCGCGACGGCAGCCGCCACGCCGCCAGGATCAGCCCGGACAGCAGCAGCAGGCCAGTGGCCGTATCAAGCGGCGTGCGCCCAGCCGGCAGGTATCGACCGTCGGCGTTGACGCTCGGATCGAGCAGGAAGAAGGCGCGGGCCGTCTGTTGTGCCCGCGCCCGCAGGTCAGTTGGTGGCGGCGCCGGCGCACCCTCGGCCACCAGCAGTTCGGCCGTCGAGATCGGCAGCGCCAGCAGGCTCTGGGTGCGCGGTGCCGCCACCAGCAGGCCCGCCGCCAGGAACACGCACAGCGCGACGATCAAGCGCGGGCGGGCGCGCGGGCGCTCAACAGCCGCCCAGATGATCGGGATGGTCAGGGCCGGCAGCAGCCAGATCGCTGATGGATGCCAATATAGGCCCGCTGTCGCCGTCGAGCCGGCCAGCACCCAGCTACGCGGGCCGCCACCCCGCAGCGCCCGTTGTAGGCAGAGGATTGCAGCCACCGCCCAGGCGCCCACGAACGCCGACAACTCGCCGGTGCGCCCAAACGTGAGCATCCACGGCGAGAACGCCAGCAGGCCGGTCGCGGTCATACTAACGACCGGGCCGAAGCGCGTCCGGCAGAGCACGTAGAACAGGGCCACGAACGCCAGGCTGCCGAGCGCGGCGTAGAGGCGCAGGGCAAGCTCTGGCTCGGGGCGCAGGATGCGGAGGGCGGCAGCCGGCACCAGTGCCAGGCCGGACGCGCCGAGGCCGGTCCGGCTGAACAGCCCGACGTTCGCATCAGCCAGCAGCCCCTCAACAGCCGCAAGGTGCGCGACCTCGCCCGTCGAGACGTTCGGCTCCAGTTGGCCCGGCCCGGCCAGACGCATCACGGCCGCCGCGATCAGCAGCAGCGCGAACAGGACGCGCTCGGCCGGCGGCGGCCAGCGCCCGGCCGAGGTCTGGCGCGGGGCTGCCGCCGATGATGGCGCGGCGGCAGCGAGCAGCACCGCAGCACCCATTGCCGCCGTGACTGGCTGCGTTGCTGGTCGTGAAGACTCGTCAGACACGCGTCGCGTCATCCATCCGTGCGTTAGCGACCCGGCGGCGGCTGGAATAACTCGACGGTGTAGCCGTCCGGGTCACGCACGTAGAACGCACGTGCGCCAGCATTCGCGCCCTCGGAGATCGTGACCGGGGCGGCAGATCGCGCTTGGTAGCCCGCGTCCGCAATCCGCTGATACAGCGCGTCGATGTCGTCCACGCGGAAGCAGACGTGGCCGCTACCGGCCTGGAACGTCTCCGGCTTGATGCCCTCGCCGCTCGGCGCAACGTATTCGAGCAATTCCACGCGGGCCGTGGCGCCCGGCACGCCGCAGAACGCGATCTTCAGCTGCGCGCCAGGGTAGCCGCAAATCTCGCCGATGGTGTGGTCGGTGCGCGTCATCTGGACGAACACCTCCAGTCCCAACAGGTCGCGGTAGAACGTCAGCGCGCGTTCGAGGTCCGACACGGTGACGCCGGCATGATGAACGCCTTTGAGCATCGCCCCTCCAGGCCGCGAGGCAGTACTGTAGCGCCGTATCATACGCTGATCTTGGCGTTCCTGGAGCCACCCCATGATGTCCCCGCGCGAAGCACTGGCGGCCGTGTCGGGCCAGGCCGCTTCTCCGACCCCGTCCGGCCTGAGCACGCTCACCCACCTCGAATGTACCTACTGCGACCAGCGATACGACGCCGACCAGTTGCAGACGGTCTGTACGTCGTGCGGCAAGGTGCTGTACGCCCGCTACGACCTGGCGAAGGCGCGGCTGACCCTCACACGCGAGGCGCTGGGGCGGCGGCGCTGGGACATGTGGCGCTACCAGGAGGTGATGCCCGTCCGTGACCCCGCGCACATCATCTCATTGGGCGAGGGGATGACGCCGCTGGTGCCGGCCCGGCGCGCGGGTGAGGCGCTGGGGCTGCCGAGCCTGCTCCTGAAGGACGAGGGGAAGAACCCGACCGGCTCGTTCAAGGCGCGCGGCCTGGGCTGTGCCGTCTCGCGGGCGCGTGAGCTTGGCGCGAAGGCGATTGCGCTGCCGTCAGCCGGCAATGCGGCGTCGGCGGCGACAGCGTACGGCGCGGCGGCGGGCCTGGATGTCCACGTCTTCATGCCGCGCGACGTGCCAGACGCCAATCGCATCGAGTGCCTGGTGTACGGCGCGCACGTGACGCTGGTGGACGGGCTCATCAATGATGCCGGCGCGAAGGTGCGCGAACTCGCGCCGCTGAACGGCTGGTTCGATGTGTCCACGCTGAAGGAGCCGTACCGCCAGGAGGGCAAGAAGACGATGGGCTACGAGTTGGCCGAACAACTCGGCTGGACCCTACCCGACGTCATCATCTACCCGACCGGCGGCGGCACCGGCATC
>JBBQBU010000184.1:0-10213 GCA_038318015.1 Chloroflexota bacterium
TGAACTCGACGGTAATGAGATAGAGTGTCCGCGCCATGGTGCCCGATTCGATGTCACCAGCGGTCGTGCGACGTGTATGCCGGCTATCGTTCCGGTCAAGGTCTATCCCGTCCGCATCGAGGGCGGCGAGATCCAGATTCAGGTTGACTAACGGGCGCAGGTGGGCGACCTGTGTGCCTTGTGCAGGTAAAGGCTGAGCACTATGAGTAGCACCCCCGCTCGGGATGGTGCGGGCAACAACCCGCTAGATGTGGCTGCTATCCGCGAGGACTTCCCGATCCTCAAGCGCATGGTTCGTGACAAGCCGTTGATCTACCTCGACAACGCGGCCACGTCCCAGAAGCCGCGACAGGTAATCCAGGCGCTCGTGGACTATTACGAGCAGTCGAACGCGAACATCCACCGGGGCATTCATACGCTGGCCGAAGAAGCGACAGAGTTGTACGAGTCGTCGCGCGCCCGCACCGCCAAGTTTATCGGTGCGAGTGGCCCAGACGAGGTGGTGTTCACCCGCAACACTACCGAGTCGCTGAACCTTGTGGCCTGCACCTGGGCCGCCGAACACATCGGCGCGGGCGACGAGATCGTCATCACGACGATGGAGCATCACTCCAACATCGTGCCCTGGCAGTGGCTGGTGCAGCGGCAGGGGGCCGTCCTCAAGTTTATTGAGGTGGGCGAGAACGGCCAGATCGACCTTGCCGACGTTGAGCGGTTGGTGACGCCGCGCACCAAGCTGGTGTCGATGATGCACATGTCGAACGTGCTGGGCACCATCAATCCGGTCAAGGAAGTGGCGAAGATCGCCCATGCCAACGGCGCGCTGATGCTCGTGGACGGCGCGCAGAGCGTCCCGCACATGCCGGTCGACGTGAAAGATCTGGACTGCGACTTCCTGGCATTCTCATCGCACAAGATGCTCGGGCCAACCGGCATCGGCGTGCTCTGGGGCCGGCGCGAGTTACTGCTTGGCATGCGCCCATTCCTGGGCGGCGGTGAGATGATCGACATTGTGGAGCGGCAGACCTCGACCTACAACGAACTTCCCTGGAAGTTCGAGGCTGGCACGCCGAACATCGGCGACGTGATCGCCTTTGGTGCGGCGGTAGACTACCTCTCGGCGCTCGGCATGGACCGCATCCGCGAGCATGAAGTCGAGATCACGGCGTACGCGCTAGAGAAGATCGGCGGTATCCCCGGCGTCAGGATCCTCGGGCCGAAGGACGCGCATGACCGCGGCGGTGTGGTTGCCTTCACGATGGACGACGTGCACCCGCACGACCTGGGACAGATCGTGGACTATGAGGGCGTTGCGATCCGCGCCGGGCAGCACTGCTGTCAAGTGTTGTCCACGTCGATTGGCGTGCCGTCGAGCGCGCGCGCCAGCTTTTACATTTACAACACGAACGAGGAAGTTGACGCGCTGGTGGTTGCTCTTGAGGGGGCGCGTGCCATGTTCGCCGGCGAGGAGGTGGCCGCTGTTGTCGCTCGATGACCTATACAAAGAGGTGATCCTCGATCACTACCAGCACCCGCGCAATCGCGGCGTGCTGGAAGACCCGGACGTAGCGACGCGCGGGCACAACCCGCTCTGCGGTGACGAGATTCTCTTGGCGGTCAAGATGGACGGCGATGTCATCAAGGACATCGCGTTCGGCGGGCGCGGCTGTTCGATCAGTCAGGCGTCGGCGTCGATGATGACCGAGAGCGTGAAAGGGCAACCCATCACGGAGGCGTCCACGTTGGCTGGCGGCTTCAAGGAGTTGATGTCGGGCAGCGGCTCGACTGACGGACTGGGCGGCAATGAAGACCTGGAATCGCTTCAGGGCGTCAAGAAGTTCCCGGTCCGCGTAAAGTGCGCGTTGCTGCCGTGGACGGCGCTGCTCGAGATCATTGGGATCTGGGAGAACGCGCCGGGCCACGCCGCGAAGGCGTCGTAGAGCCGCGCCCCTGCCCGTCTGCCTCTGCGGAAGAGGGGCAGACGATGTATCGGCTGGCGGGTCAGCGGAAGGTGATCTGTAGGCCATCCAGGCCCAATCCGGCAAACTCAGTGCTCCAGGTGTCGCCCGGCTGAATCGGGAGCGCGGCCGTGAGCGTGCCAGTAGTCACCAGTTCGCCCGCCTGGACCGCCTCGAACTGCGGCTGCTCCTTCAGGACCGACTGCAGGTGCGCGAATGCCAGCAGCGGCGAATCCAACACGTTCGCGCCACCGCCCCGCGCTTGAAGCTCGCCGTTCTTCGACAGGGCGATAGTGAAGCGGCGCAGAATGGCGATCAACTCGGCCGGGTCGCCAAGCTCGCTGACCGGCTTCGGTGGGCCGACGACCAGCGCGCCGTGCAAGCCGAAGTCTGCCGCCGTGTCCGGGGCAACGAACTTCCAGCCCGGGAAGTGGCTCTGTACGATCTCGACGCTGTGGGCGATCCAGTCGATGCAGGCCAGGATGTCGGCCTCAGTCTCGGCACCGGCCGGCGACTCCTTGAAGTGCAACGTGATTTCTGGCTCGATGCGCGGCTCGGCCAGTTGCCCGATGCTCAGGCTTCCGCTCGGCCCGTCGAAGATCGTCACGGTGGTGTCGTAGACGTGCGCCCACATCGGCGTGTAGACGCCGTACTCCTCCCAGATCGTGCGGTTCGTGAACCCGATCTTTCGGCCAATGGTGCGCTCGCCACGGGCGCGCCGACGGCGCAACAACTCCGCGCCGACGAGATACGCTGTCACGTTGTCAAAGGCAGGATCACGGGTCGTGAAGGGGACAAGTTGCGTGTTCTGATCGAGCGCGTTCAGCAACTCGGTTGCCAGATCATCAATGGAAGGACTCAGTGACACTGTATGCTCCGCATCGAGAGTATCGTCAAGCGTGGGTGGTCGAATAGTACCGACCCCACGGCTGACGGTGTTGGTCGGGCATGCTACCGTGTGCAGCGTGCAGACGAGCGGTCTGCCTGACTGAAGACGACCCCACAAGAGCAGGGAGCCGCCAGTGAAGACGCTCTTGCTGACCAACGAGTACCCGCCTAATGTGTATGGCGGCGCGGGCGTGCACGTCGAGTTCCTGAGCCGCGAACTGGCGAAGTTAATCGACGTGGAAGTGCGGTCGTTTGGCGACCAGCAGATAGATGATGGCCGCCTCCAGGTGCGCGGCTACGGACTGGACGACGGTGCCTTCACCGCGCCGAAGAACCTCACCCCAGTATTCGGGGCGTTCGCGCGCAACGTCGCAATGGCCGCCACGAATGTCGATGCCGACGTGGTGCACTGCCACACCTGGTACAGCCATCTCGGCGGCATCAGCGTGAAGCAGGCGTACGGCATCCCGCTGGTACTCACAACGCACTCATTGGAGCCGTTGCGCCCCTGGAAGCGAGAACAGCTTGGCGGTGGCTACGATGCCTCGGCCTGGGTCGAGCGCACCGCCATTGAGATGGCCGACGCGGTCATCGCCGTGTCTGAAGGGACGCGGAACGATGTCCTGAACTTGTTCAACGTCAAGCCCGAGCGCGTCCACATCATCCACAACGGCATCGACCTAGACCTGTACCGGTCAACGGCGTCGATGACGGCCGTCGAGCGATACGGCATCGACTCGACACGCCCGTTCGTGCTGTTCGTCGGGCGGATCACGCGCCAGAAGGGCATTGTGCACCTGGCACGGGCCATCCCCGAGATCGACCCGAACGTCCAGGTCGTGTTGTGCGCCGGGGCACCCGACACGCCGGAGATCGCCGCCGAGATGGAAGCCGCCGTTGCGGTGGCGCAGGCAGCGCGGCCCGGCGTCATCTGGATTCAGGAGATGGTGCCGCGTGACCTCGTGATCGAGTTGTACTCGCAGGCGGCAGTCTTCTGCTGCCCGTCCGTCTACGAGCCGTTCGGCATCATCAACCTCGAGGCGATGGCCTGCGCGACGCCAGTCGTGGCGACGGGGACCGGCGGCATCCTCGAAGTGGTGGTAGACGGCGAGACAGGCGTGCTGGTGCCGATTGAGCAGGGCAGCGGCGCGTCGTTCGAGCCGGCCAACCCCGAACAGTTCAGCCACGACCTCGCGTCTGCGCTCAACCGCGTCCTGGCCGACAGCGACCTGCGCGAACGGATGGGTGCCGCCGGCCGCAGGCGGGTCGAAGAGCGGTTCTCTTGGGGAGCCATCGCCGCCGAGACGGTGGCCCTGTATGATCGCCTGACCAGGGGCTGACAGGTCGGGTACCGCCGGAAGGATGCTTTTGGCCAGTCCTCAACACATCATGTCATCCCTCGCCGTCAACTTCGAGGGAGGTATCCGTGCCTCTGGGGAACATCAGAACGGCGGGGGGTGAGCGCAGACTAGCCGGCCGGGCGCGGCACCAGTGAGAAGTGCGTGTGTAGCGCCTTGAGCGCGCCATCACGCCGTTGCAGGATGACCGTCGCGCGGCCAGGCCGACTGTAGGTGCTGCCGTCGGGGTTGCCGCCCTCGGAGTCCCAGCGACAGATACCCCACAGCAAGTTGCCGTCTGCGCCGTATCGTAGCGATTCCAGGTCGAAGGTGAAGCCGCTGATGTTCGGCCAGATCTGCTGCCACTGGCCGGGCACGAGCGCATCCAGGCCGTCCAGCATCGCGCCAAACGTGCCGAAGCCGACCGCCTCTTCCGCGAAGATCGGCCGAGCGCCGTCGTAGTCCACGGCGCGCACGCACCGTTCAAGGTGGCGGAACCAGCCCGCCACCTCGTCACGGAGCGCGTCGCCTGCCGGTGCGTTCATCAGCCTGACTGGCTACCGATCAGCCTTCGTTGATCGTCACCGACTCGATCTTCGGCGGGTCCAGTGGTGACGAGTTCTCGCCGCTCGGACTCCTGCGTACAGACACGCCAGCTACTTTGTCCAGCGACTCGATGTCGCCAGTCACCCGGCCGAAGATGGTGTAATTCTTCGGCAGCCGCTCGGCACCAGGGCCGTGGCAGATGAAGAACTGGCTGCCCTGGGTGTTCGGGCCGGCGTTCGCCATCGCGAGCGTGCCCTTGGTGTAGCCATGCGAGCCAGCCAGTTCGTCGGCAAACTTGTAGCCAGGACCGCCCATCCCGGTGCCAGTCGGGTCGCCGGTCTGCACCATAAAGCCATCAATAATTCGGTGAAAAATCACCCCGTTGTAGAACCCTTCCTTCGCCAGGAAGACGAAGTTGTTGACGGTGTTCGGGGCGTCCTTCGCGAACAACTCGGCGGTCATCTCGCCGAGGCTGGTCTTGATGGTCGCGGTGTACGTCTTGCTGGCGTCGATACTCATAGCGGGGGGAGACCCCCACTGCTTACCAGTTGCCACAGGTTTGGCTCCTTCCTTCGAGGCGGCGGCAGGTCCTGCCGCCGCCGGTGATGGCTTCGATGCCGCGACCGGCTTCGATTCGGCCGGTTTCTGCTCGGCGGGCTTCGCACCGGATGATTGCTCATTCGGAGACTTGGCGGCCGGTGCTGGCGACGCCTGTCCGCAGGCGGTCGCCAGTGCGCTCAGGGCTACCACGGCCGGTGCCGCCAGGAGAAGGCGACGCCGCCCAGGCTGTGTGGGCTGCCCCGCCGCTGCATCTGATTGTCGCTCACCCAGCACGGCGCACCGCCTCCAGTACCGCTTCTAGCATTTTGGCCTCCGACAGCGAGCCGACAAACTGAAGCCGGTCGTTGATGACCGTCTTCGGCACGGTTCGTACCCCGTACTGCTCACTGAGATCGTGAAACTCGTTCGCCTCGATCACTTCCGCCAGAATCAGCGGGTTCTCCATCGCAAACTGGTGCGCGATGCGGGCCGCTGGCGGGCAGTATGGACAATTGGGCGTCACGAACACCTGGACGTGGACGGGGACATTCACCGCGCGCACGGCGTCACGGGTGGCCTGCTTCAGCGACGTGCCGCCGCGCGATATGTCCACGATGTCGGCCACAAGCGTCGAGAACTCGTAGCCGTTCGGCTGCCCCAGAAACCGCACGGTAGATGCACCTTCGAGCATCGCCCAGGCGCTGCGCGGATCCTCAGCCACGAGCGCGCCGCAGTCGGCATCGTCGCCAGACGGTGTCAGAGCGGCGTCTGCGGACAATGTCCGGCGGATAATCACAGTTGGCACGGCTCGCACGTTGTACTCAGTAGCACGTGCCGGATCAAGCCCGACATCGTGGGTTGTCACCCGGAGCCGCTCCGACAGCGACGCGAGATCCTCAAGCAGTTCGCGGGTCTCGTCACCGGTCGGGCGCTCACTCGTGCCGTGCGTGGACTGAGCCGAAGCCTGGGTGAAGAGGAGCAGTTCCACATTGGCCACCAGCTCTCTGGCGAGCACGTCGCTGACGGTCTGCCGGTCTTTCTGAGCGATAGTCGTCATCTGGACCTGCTCGCGCGAGAGGATGACTGGCAGGGAACCGTGTAGGGTCCGATGCGTTGAAGATCTTAGCACCCGGCTTTGAGCCCCTGGTACACTATAGCTACCGCTGGAGCACAGGTTCGGCTCCCGTCGGGGGACGAAATCCGGAACTGAAGGTGGTGCAATGCCTCCGAGTGACCAGAACAAAGAGTCCCTGCTGGGCCTCGCCCAGGGCGGCATGAGCAGCAGCAGCCTGAAGTCGTACTCTCCGACTCAGCTGTTCTTTCTTATGCGGCTGTCGTATCTTCAGCGGCAACGGCGTGAGTGCGTCAATGTCCTGGACAACGGGGATTGGCGAATGCGGCTCTTGAATAAGGCGCTCTACTCTACGTATCAGGACTGCCTCTCGGCTGGAGTGACCAGCGAGGCCAAGTTGTTGCTCGGGCAGCACTCTCCCGCCAACTAATTTCCGCGTCAGCCGGGCGACCCTCAATGGCGAGGTGCCTGCCTGACCGAACGGTGTTCGTGCCCTTGCCTGAATCTGGCATCACCGCGCGCCTGCTCACATTTGACGGCTGGGTGCTTCTCGCCTACGAACTCGGGCTACCGCTCGTGCGGGCTATTCTGGTTGCCCTCGGCACCTGGATCGCCGCCCGAGTCGCCAGATCGTCCTTCAACCTTGCTGCACGTCGGGCTGATACGCACGCGCGCGTCCTGGCCGGTCGCGTGATCTCCATTGTGATTATCGGCGTCGGCGTCGCCACGATCCTCGACACCATTGGCGTGCCGCTCACCACGTTCGTCACCGTGCTTGGCGTCGCCGGCCTCGGTATCTCGCTGGCGATGCAGGACATCCTCAAGAGTTTCGTAGCCGGAACCTACCTGCTCTTTGAACGGCCGTTCAGGATCGGTGACGAGATCTCGGTGAAGGACCAGCGCGGCATCGTGGAGAATATCGGCGTCCGGACCACGCTGCTCCGCAACGCCGACAATGTCCAGATCATCATTCCCAATGCGATGGTCTTCGCGGAGATGGTGGCGAACCGAACCAACGAGCGGAAGCCTGCGCCAGTTGAGGCCGTCGATTCTTCGTCGGGCGATGCGTCCGCTGAGGCTGCCGCGACGACGGCCGCAGCGGCGAGCGTCCCGCATGGTATTGCACCAGTGCCGATTTCCGCGCCCGGTGTAGCACCGGCCTCCAGCCCTCCTGGCCGTTAGGCCTGCTTCTGGCCCTGCCCCGCCCTCCGGGCACCTGATCGGGTATAGTGCGTCCGCGCCTGCCGAGGCTCCGCCGCAGCTACCGTTTAGCGGAGCGCCGCGTCTGGGCGGCCGTAGTACGAGACCCTGTCGAGCGTGCCCATGGTGAACCAGACCGCAAGCGCCGCCCCAGCCACAGTCGGCCGGTCTCTCGACGAGCCGACGCGGCGGCGACCAACGTCGTTATCCGTCGTCATCCCTGCTCTCAACGAGGAGAACGGGATCGACGCCATCCTTCAGCGCGTCCTCGCCCAGCGTGAGGGGTTGGCCGATGTCGGCATCACCACACTCGAAGTCATCGTGGTTGACGATGGCTCGGAGGACAAGACGGCCGACCGCATCCGTGCGTACGCGGACGTTCGCCTGATGCAGCACCCCGTCAATCGTGGGTATGGTGCCGCCCTCAAGACCGGGTTCAACGCGGCCACCGGTGACCTGTTGGCGTTCCTGGACGCTGACGGCACCTACCCGCCCGAGCATTTTCCAGCCCTCGCCAGTGCCATCGAGGAGCACAACGCCGACCTCATCATCGGGTCGCGGATGCTCAGCGGCGAGAGCGAGATGCCCCTGGTGCGACGCGTCGGCAACACGATCTTTGCTGCCCTGCTGAGCATCGTCGGTTCGCGCAAGATCTCCGATAGTGCTAGCGGCATGCGGGTCTTCCGCCGCGAGTCCCTGTCGATCCTTTACCCGCTGCCTGACGGCCTGGACTTCACGCCGGCGATGAGCACCCGTGCAGTGTACGAGGGCCTCAAGATGGTTGAGGTGCCGATTCCGTATAAGGAGCGCGTCGGGCGGTCGAAGCTCAACCCGTTGAAGGACGGCATCCGCTTCTTGCGTTCGATCCTCTGGACGGCGCTGCTCTACGATCCGCAGCGGTTCTTCGGGACGCTCGGGATCATCTTCCTGGCGCTGGCCGTGGTCCTCGGGCTTGGTCCCAGCATCTACTACTTACAAAATCGCCACCTGCAAGAGGACATGATCTACCGCCTGTTCGCGGTGCTGATCCTCAGCGTGGCCGGGGTCAACGTGCTGGCGTTCGGCGTCACCTGTCAGGCGATCCTCGGGCTGTTGCCGGCCCGCCGCCTCGCGACGCCCACAGTACCGGGCCTCTGGCGTGTGCGCCTCGCCGGCGTCGGCGTGCTGATGGTGCTGGCTGGCATCGGGCTGATGACGCCGGCCGCCTTCGAGTGGCTGGCGACGCGACAGATCACGTCGCACTGGGCGTACTTCGCGGCTGGCGGCACGCTGATCTTGATGGGTCTCGGGCTGACGACGTGGTTCGTGCTGCTGATGATCCTGCAAGAGTTGACGACACGCGACGCCCGCGCCCGCCGCGACCTCAGCGCCTGACTGGTTGACTCGGTGGCCCGGCCCGAATACGGGCTGGGCCGCGCGCCGGTCTGCTGCCGTGCGGAGCCAGCTGCTAGAGGCCGACCACCACGTCCGCTGTCAGGTTCCGCAGCGCCTTGATCATGCTCATGGCGGTCAGGCGGCCGGTCTTTGGGTTCTCGGTCGGGACGTTTTGCAAGATCACCCGCAGTTCGCCGAACTCGCCGCGCACGTCGATCTCGTGCGTGTTGCGGAGGACCGTCGGATCAGCGATCACCCGGACCGTCGTCTTGTCCAGGCCCAGGCCGGCCAGGCTGACCGCCGCCGCCACGTTGACGTTCTCGGGGAAGCGTAGCGCCGCCTCGCGGGCTGGCCCCTCGTAGAGGACGCGCGGCACGCCGGCCGCCACGGCTGCCTCGATCTCATCTGGGGGCAACAGGCCTGCTGGCGGCTTCCTCACCGAGTGCGTCACTGAATGCAGCCCGCCGACCGCGCCGGCCGCGATGGCATCCAGCCCCGCGATTGCGCCGGTCGCGAGGTATACGCGTTGGCCGTAGTCGTGCGCCGCACGATAGAGCCGCTGCTCGAAGTGAGGGTCAGCCAGCGCACCGACGCTAATCAGCAGCAGGTCTTTCCCCTGGCGGAGCACATCCTCAGCGTACGCTTTGAGGGCGTCATGGCCGGCCACCTCAACGACGAGGTCCATGCTGGTCGCCAGGAAGTCGGCCGCGTCGGTTGTGATCCGGCAACCCAGGCTGGCGGTCATCTCATCAGTGATGCGCTCGGGACGGCGGACCAGCACTGCCGCCAACTCAGTGCGTCCGGCCTCGCCGCCAATGATCGCCTCCGCCAGTCGCCGACCGATGGCCCCGTACCCGATCAGGCCGACGCGCAGGGACGGACGTTTCTTCTGATTCCCAGCAGTGGACATTGGCGGCATCCCTTCACGACATGCTGCGCCAGCGGAAGTCGAACGGTTCCGGACGAGCGCGGCCGAAGTATCGCCTAGACGGCGAACTGCCGGCAGAGCGCCACTGCGATCTCTGCGCCGACGCGGGCGTTGTTCTCCAGAAGCGCCAGGTTCGCCGCGACGCTCTCGCCGCCCGTTGCCTCGGCGATGGCCGCCAACAAGAACGGCGTCACGTCAGGGCCACGCAGTCCGCGCCGTTCGACGGCTGCCAGCGCGACAGACACAGCGGCTTCAATACGCCCGCTTTCCAGCGTCTGCCCGGCCGGCGGCGGCACACCGACGAGGATGCCCCGATTCAGCCCGAGCGCCCAGCCAACCGCCGCGATCCGCGCCGCATCATCGGCTGTCT
>JBBQBU010000185.1:0-10200 GCA_038318015.1 Chloroflexota bacterium
GACGAAGATCGGGCGGAATACCGCCGCGACCATGTCGGTTTGCTGCTGGTCGGCACCCGGCGGCAGCGCAGGAAGACGTCCGACGCACGGCAGAGGCGGGTGCCGACGCCTACGCCCCCAAGCCATTCGCCATTGACACCGTGTTGCGCGCCATTGAACGGTCCGTCTCGCGAGCGAGTGGCACACGCCCGGCCTGACTATGCCGCACGATGGATGGCATGGCCGCCCGGGCAGCCGGCGCTGTGCCGCCGACTGTGCCCAGGGTGAGCCGTTGCGACCACACGCACGCATCCTACTCAAAGGTAGAATAGGAACAACAGCCGTAGCGCGCCGCGAGGAGTCCTGACACGATGTCTGTCCCGATGCGTACCAGCTCGCCGTTCCCGATGATCTCAGTCGCCGAGGCCACGCACGAAATCCAGACGCGTATGCAGCCGTTGGCCCCGGTCGAACGCAGCTTTCGGGACGCGCTCGGCTACGTGTTGGCCGAGGACGTGATTGCGCCGGCCGACCTGCCTCCAGCGGAGCGTTCGGCAGTTGACGGGTACGCCGTCATCGCCCAACCGGGACCGCTGCGCCTGCGGGTGCTCCACGAGATCACGGCGGGACAACGCACCGATGTCGTGCTGAGCAACGACACCGCCATGCGGATCATGACCGGCGGCGTGGTGCCGCCCGGTGCCAACGCCATCGTGATGGTCGAGGACACCGAAGAGGCGGACAGCATCGTCACCATCAAGTCCTCGCCGGGTGCTGGCGACAACATCCAGGGGACCGGCATCGACGTGCAGCGCGGGCAGGTCGTGTTGGCGGCCGGGCAGCGCATCGGCCCGTCCGAGGTCGGGATGCTGGCGACGGTTGGACAGGTGCGCGTCAAGGTGTACCCCCGGCCGCGCGTGGCCGTGCTGGCGACCGGCGACGAGGTGGTGGAACCGGAGCAGGAGCCGCCCGTCGGCTACGTGCGCGACAGCAACCGGTACGCCGTCATGGCCGCCGCGACGGAGGCGGGCTGCGACGTGGTGTGGTCCGGGCACGCCAACGACGAGGCCGGCGCGCTGAAGCAGGCGATGCAGGACGCGCTGGCGGTTGCCGACGTGCTCATTACCTCCGGCGGCGTCTCGATGGGCACGCGTGACCTCATCAAGCCGCTGCTGGCCGAACTGGGAGATATCCATTTCGGGCGCATCGCGTTCAAGCCGGGCAAGCCGCTGACCTTCGCGTCGATCCAGCAGCCGGGGCGCACGGCGTACGCGTTCGGGCTGCCGGGCTTTCCGGTCTCGTCGCTCGTCACCTTCGAGGTGTTCGTGCGGCCGGGCCTGCGCCATCTGCAAGGGTTCGCCCAGGTCCACCGTCCCCGCGTGAGCGTGGCGCTGGCCCATCCGTTCCAACCAGACGGCGGGCGGCTGGAGTACCACCGAGCGGTGGTGCGCTGGCAAGGCGGCGGGCTCGTCGCGACTTCGACAGGCCGGCAGACCTCCAGCCGCATCATCTCGATGGTCGGCGCGAACGCCCTGCTGGAGATCCCGTCGGGGAAGGACGAGTTGCCGGCCGGCACGCTGATACCAGCCCTGCTGACCGGCGATATTGTCACCGACTGACCGAGAGCGTTCCTGGACGACGCCCCTGCTGTTCATCCGGCGACAATTCCGCCGCTGACGGCGCAACCGGCTAGGCAACGGTATCCCAGGCATGCTACACAGGAGCATGTGCTCTGCTGTTGCCGCCGCCATCCCTGACGATGCCGCCCAACTCCGCGAGTTTCACGCCGTCTGCAAGCGCGATCTGGCCTCGCTGTCGGGCGTCAGCGGGTCGCCCATCGGCCGCCGACTGCTCGAACTGGGGTTCCGGTCGCAGTTGCAGCAGTTCGCCGTCAACCTTTCGGCCTACAACGACCAGTTGGACCGGCACGGGCTGGCGGCGGCCTCGACGGAGCTGTGTGCGCGCTACAACGGACGCGTCGAGGCCGAGGGGCTGGAGAACATCCCGCAGTCCGGGCCGTTCCTGCTCGTCTCGAACCACCCCGGCATGTTCGACGCCCTGGCGATCTTCGCCACCATCCCGCGTGCTGACATTCGGGCACTGGCCCGGCCACAGCCGCTGCTCGGGCTGATGTCGTCGCTCTCCTCCAACTTATTGATGCTTCCGGACGAGGGACCGGGGCGGGCCGGCAGCCTCCGGCAAGTGCTCCAGTCGCTGCGGGCTGATGGTGCGCTGCTGGTGTTCCCGGCCGGCCACCTGGAGCCGGAACCGATGCTGATCGGGCGGCACAGCCTGTCGCCGGTCGGCACCGAGCCGCTGACGGAATGGTCGAGCGGGGTCGGGACGTTGGTCAAACTGGCGGTGCGGCAGGGTGTCCCATTGCGCGTGGTACCGATGTCGTCCAGCGGCGTGCTGTCTACGAGTACCTGGCGCTGGTTCGGGCCGATCCTCCGGATGCGACAGACGTTGCGCGGGCGCGAAGACCTGACGGCCGTGCTCCAGGTCGCCTACCCGCAGCTTAGCCCAACGACCATCCGGCTCCGGTACGGCGCGCCCCTGGACGCCGCAGCACTGGCCGCCGACGACGCGGATGCAGACACCATCACCGGGCGCATCAAGGACCGGGTGCGGGCGCAACTGATGGAGACGCTGGCCGGCCGCTAGTGGGTCACGCTCCATATAGTTGAGGATCCGACCAGATTGACGCATCCCCAATCAAATACGACGTGACCCACTAGTCCAGGCGGACCCCGAGGTGCCCCGCCGCTTCCGCGAAGTTGTCTACGACGGCAAGGCAGCCTTCCAGCACCAGTGTTGCCGTGGCCGCCGTCCGCAAGCCGATGGCGGCCATGCCGGCCCGCCGTGCAGCCAGCACCCCGTTCGCCGAATCCTCAATGACCACGCAGCGGGCCGGCGGCACCCCCAACAGATCGGCACACCGCAGGAAGATGTCCGGCGCCGGCTTGCCGTTCGGCACGTCGTCGCCGCCCACGATGATCGGAAAATGGTGGCGTACGCCCAGGTTCGTCAGCACCTGATCGACCCAGCCGTTCCCGCTGGACGAGCCGACCGCGCGCGGCACGCCGTGGTCTACCAGCCGTTCGATCAGTTCGCGGGCACCAGGCGGCGGCGTCAGCGGCTTCCCGAACTCGCGCAACACCGCCTCGCGGGTCGCGTTGATGTAGTAGTCCGCGTCGTAGGCGAGGCCGCGCTGCGGGATAATTTCGGCCAGCATGTCGCGGAAGCGGACGCCGATCCACTGGGCGTTTTCTTCGGGGCTGATGTACTGCCCCTCCGCCGCCAGGAC
Source organism: Chloroflexota bacterium (assembly GCA_038318015.1). Classification (GTDB taxonomy): domain Bacteria; phylum Chloroflexota; class UBA6077; order UBA6077; family JACCZL01; genus JADZEM01. Next base: position 3,287 of record JBBQBU010000185.1, read on the forward strand.
GCTGTTCGTCGCCGCGAGGTAGATTGGCTCCGAGTCGAGGAGCACGCCGTCAAGGTCAAAGATGACGGCATCGAAGGTACAGACACGCACTGAGTCACTCACGGGAGGAGTGTACCGGACCCGTCAGATCAGGGGCTGGTATCTGCCGGCGGCCCGTTCAGTCGGGATAGAGCGCCGCGAAGAGCGTTGCGGGCGTCAGCTCCAGGCCCGGCACCACGCTTTCCAGGTCGATGCAATCCTCGTTCCGCAACGCGATGCGCGAGCCGTCGGCCCCGAAGCGCACCGCGTCCTCACGGTCTGGGTCGAGCAGCAGCGCGATCTCGACACCGTTGGCGCAGTACCAGCGGCACTTGTCCTCAATCTCGGCCCTGCTCTGGTCCGGCGAGACGATCTCAACCGCAATGTCCCAGGGCGTCCGAGAGTCGGTCAGCAGTTTGCCGTCGGGGCGGCGTGGCAGATTCGCCCAGCGGTACACGCCAACATCCGGCACGGGCGACCAACCACCGAATGTGGCGCGCGTCTCCGTGAACGCCAGGGCGAGGCGTCGCGGACGGGCGTACAGATTCACGCTCTCTGCGAACGTGTACTGCATCTGACCATGAAACATCTTTGGCGACACCTTCGGCACCACCACCCCATCAAGATACTCGAGGGCCGGACTCTCCTCGGGCAGTTCCAGGAACTCGTCCAGGGTCAGGCGGCGGCCGGTCAGCGCCATGATGCTCCTCCCGTGTGGGCCTCACACCTATCGTACCAGCCGCCGCCCCTGCCGGTGCCTAGTACGGGAACTTGAGGTCCGGCCGCGCCTGGGCGTAGTGGCCCTGGGCCACGCCGAGGTTCTCCTGCAACTGGATCGTCAGGCCGCCGTCTACCACCAACGCGTGCCCGGTGATGAACGACGCCTCCTCTGAGCACAGGAAGACGATGGCATTGGCGATGTCGACCGGCTTGCCGGTGCGCCGCAGTGGATACTGCTGCTCGAAGTAGCGCAGCCCCTCCGGATTCTTGTCCCAGCCCTCTTGGATCCGCTCGGTAACGATATGGCCGGGGCAGATGGCGTTCACGCGGATGTTGTCCACCCCGAAGTCGCAGGCCATCTGCTTGGTGACGCCGATCACCGCGCTCTTGCCGGCCTCGTACACCAGCGACTTGGGGGCCATCAGCAGCCCGTGGACGGACGACAGGTTCACGATGGAGCCGCCACCGCTCTTTCGCATCTCCGGCACGGCGTACTTCGCGCCCAGGAACATCGACTTGACCAGCACAGACATGCCCCGGTCCCACGCCTCTTCGGTGACTTCCTCGGCCCCGCCTTTCCCGTCAGCGCCGGACGGCGAGTAGGCATTGTTCACCAGGATGTGCAGCGCGCCCCACAGCTCGACGGCCCGCGCCACCATCGCCTTGATGTCGGCGTGCGAGCCGGCATCCGCGACCAGCGCCTCAGCCAGGCCGCCGGCCGACCGGATGCGCTCAACCTGTGCCTGTGCCAGCGCCTCGCTGATGTCAGCGATCAGCACCTTCGCGCCCTCTTCGGCCAGGCGGCGTGCCGTTGCGCCGCCGATGCCGGTACCACCGCCCGTGACAATCGCCACCTGTCCTGCCAACCGATCCATCGTGACCCCCTCGTCATGCTCCCGCGCCGGGCGTCAAATGCCCGGCGTGCATGTCGTTTGCGTCGGCATGGTAGCGGGCAACGGGGTACCATGGCCGTTGCTATCGACGAGGAGGCACCGACTGTGAAGATCATTGCGATTGACAACCTGCTGATGCGGGTTGAGCGCCAGAACTGGCACTTCGTCAAGATCACGACCGACGAAGGCATCACCGGCGTGGGTGAGGCGTCCGTTGAGGGGCGCGAGTTGACCGTCTCGGCGGCGGTGGACGAGTTCAAGCGCTACCTGATCGGCGAAGACCCCGGCCCGATTGAGCATCACTGGCAGCGGCTGTACCGCCACGGCTTCTGGCGCGGCGGCATCATCCTGAACTCGGCACTCTCGGCCATTGAGCAAGCGCTGTGGGACATCAAGGGCAAGAAGCTGGGCGTGCCGGTCTACGAACTGCTTGGCGGCCCGACTCGCAACCGGGTCCAGGTCTACACGCACTGCGGCAAGGCCACCGCCGAAGAGACCGTCGAGCAGGCGCTTGAACTGGTGGGCGAAGGGTATGGCGGCCTGAAGCTCGGCACTGGCGCGCCGAAGAACGGCATGGACGAGCGGACGCTGATCCGTGAGGCCGCCCGCAAGATCGGGATGGTGCGGGACGCGGTCGGCCCGGATGTCCACCTGATGCTGGACAATCACGGACGGTTCTCGCCGTTCTACGCCATCGAACTGATGCACGCGCTCCAGCCGTACAACATGCTCTTCCTCGAAGAATTGGTGCCGCCGGAGAACTTGCAGGCGCTGAAGAAGATCACGGATGTCAAGGCGAACGTGCCGCTGGCGACCGGCGAGCGGCTGTTCAGCAAGTGGGAGTTCCGCGAACTGATCACCGAGCAGATCGTGGACATCATCCAGCCGGACATCTGCCATGCGGGCGGCATCCTGGAGTTGAAGAAGATCGCGGCAATGGCCGAGGCGTACTACATCAAGGTCGCGCCGCACAATCCGAACGGCCCGGTGGCAACGGCGGCGTCGCTGCATCTGTCGGCGGCCATCCCCAACTTCCTGATCCTGGAGACGGCCAAGAACGAGCCGCACCGGACGATCTCGCAGAGGGTGGGGCTGACGATCAAGGACGGGTGGATCGAACTGCCGCGCACGCCGGGCCTGGGCATCGAACTGGACGAGGAGGCGATTGCCGCCCACCCGTACAGCCCGCGCGACTACGCCGCTGAGTACTATCCGGACGGCTCGGTCGCGGACATCTAGCCTGGGTTCTGGGTTCTGGGTTCTGGGTAGAGGCTCCCCCTCTCCCACTTGTGGGAGAGGGGGCTGGGGGTGAGGGGCCACCGCTGCCTACTGCGGCGCGATCGTTCCGGTTGGCCCGGTGTTGGTGCCGTTGCCGGTGATCATGTTGTTGCCGAGGCTGAGGATCTGGCCGCTGCCGTCCTGCCGGATGCTGCGGTCGTTGCCCGTGATGGTTGAGTCCTGGAGCCGTACAATTGCGTTGCCGTTGTCGCCGGACGCGACGCCTGTCGTATTGCCGGTGATCGTCGTTCGCACCACGTCGAGTTGACCACCCGCCGACGTGATGACGCGCACCCCGAGGCTATTGCCGCTCACGGTACTATCGCTGATGATGACGCGGCTACGATCAGCGGTCTGCAAGCCATTGCCGTTGTTCTGAATCGCAACATTCGACAGCGAGGCCCGGATCTCTCCACTTGTCGTCGTCACGCGGATGCCAATATTGCTGTTGCGAATCTGCGTGTCCTTGACCGACAGTTCACCGGTGTTTGCCAGCGCCGCATCAATGCCATAGGTGTTGAATCGACTGATGATGCAATCTTCGACGTACAGCGCCGCTGCCTGAAGATACCGAATCCCGTTCGTGCCCGTCGCATAGCCATCAATGTCCAGGCCCCGCAACACGACGATATCGCCCGCCCCGGCATTCACGATGACACCATTCGTGCCCGCAGCCGCGATGCCCCCGAGCGTAAACTCGCACCCGATCGTGATCGACTTGGTGATGGTGACGGAACCAAAACCCGCCGGGTCGAGGCAGTTGATCTCGCCGCTTGCCGCCGTCTTCGAGATCGCGCCAGCGAACGTCTTGCAGGGAGCCGTCCTGCTGCACGGGTTCGCGTCGTCGCCAACGCCAGACACCCAGGTCCGCGTCGCCTGTGCCCCAACCGATTCCTGGCCCGCTAGCACCAGCATCGCCCCGATCAATGCAGCCAGCCCCACTCGCGACCACCACGTTGCAAGGCAGTCACCTGCCCGCCGACGCCTCGCCGCACACCCACGACGCCGCACGTTCCGCATGCCACGGTCCTCCTACCCCAGGTCGCACACCACGTCGGCGATCCGTCCAGCGAGCCACGCGCGGCCACGCTCAACGCACACCTCGCCATCGAGGTGCGGGGAGTGTGGCGCACATGGCGATAGTTTTGCGAGGTGGCGTCGAAGTCATGACTACCATGACACAGGCGATGGCTTCCTTAATGGAAGCCGTCGCCTGTCAAACGGGGGTAATGTGCGAAAGTGCTGCGGCGAAAGAGACGTTCTAGTGACACTTTCGGGCGGAACGGAGCGCGGCTACGGGACGAGGCTTGCCCGCGTGATGTGCCCCTTGTCCTGCGCCGCGAGCACCTCGTTGACCTCGGTCAGCGGGAAGCGGTGCGAGACGATCTTGTGGAACGGGTAGACGCTCCCTTTGCGGTCGAGCAGTCGAAGCGCCTCGCGCAGATGGCGCGGCTCGTAGACGTGAATGCCCGTGATCGTCGAATTATTCGTCACCCAGAACGAGGGGTCCGCATCGTAGGTGAGGCCCGGTGAGATGTTGCCGATCTCCACGTAGCGCGCACCCTGCGCCATCATCTTCATGCCCTCAGCAACGACGGCCGGGAAACCCGCCACGTCCACCACGACCTCGGCACCCCAGCCGTCGGTTAGCTCCTTGACGCGGGTGGCGCGGTCATCGGGCGTTTTGACCTCACGCATGTCGATGATCTCGTCAGCGCCGAACGCCTCCGCCAGTTCGAGCCGCTCCGCCACGCCGTCTACCACGATGATTTTGCCGGCCCCGCGCTCCTTCGCCACCGCGATAGCATAGAGGCCCAGGCCGCCCGCCCCCTGGATGACGACCGTCTCGCCAATCTGGAGGTTGCCGACATCCATGCCGCAGACCACCTGCGAGAACGCGCAGTTGACGCCGACCACCAGGTCGTCAGACAGGTGGTCCGGCACCTTGAAGACGGTGTGGTTCGGCCGCAGGTAGAAGTAGTCGCCCCAGGCACCGTTGAAGTGTGGCCACTGGTCACACGGCACCGCCGAATGGGCGTAGCGCTGTGGGCAGGCCCGGCTGCGCCCGGCCAGGCAGTTCTTGCACTTCCGGCAGGGGAAGAAATACTGGTAGACCACGCGGTCACCCACGTTCAGCGGCTGCCCGTCCGAGTCCGTAGTCACGCCGTCGCCTAGCTTCTCGATGTAGCCGGTCATCTCGTGGCCGTGGTGGCGGGGCAGTGCCCAGTTGCGCTTGCGCGGGTCAAGCTCGCCGCGCCAGACGTGCAGGTCAGAGCCGCAGACGTTGGACAGGGTGACGCGGACCAGCGCCGCGCCGGGTTCCGGATCAGGCACCGGATACTCGCGGATCTCAAGCGGCGCGCCGACCTCAGCAAGGACGACCGCGCGACCGTATGTAGGCATCGTGTTCCTCCCAATCAGCGCCAGCCATTGCGCGCCAGGGGCACCAGCACCAGCGACCCGGAAGCCTACCACAGGCAACCCTTCGGGTCATCGCCGCCACCCGAGTCAGCGGGCGGCTGGCGGCATGAGAGCAGCGTCGGTCAGGCCAGGTTCGGGCAGCATACCGGCGCGGCGCTGCCGGACATCGTAGGCAAGTGCCAGCACGCAGACGACCGCCAGCGCGCAGAGCGCGTAGAATGGGCCGTCTCGCTCCAACAGTGTGTGCAGCGGATAGAGGAAAACGCCGTACATCAGCAGCACGGCCAGCCCGAGCAGGCGCATCCCACGGTCTGCGGCCCAGGCCCGGTAGCAGAGCACCGCCGAAGCCAGTAGGGGTACCGCGAAGTACACGAAGTGCAGGTCTTCACCCAGCGGGCTGACCGCGATCATCCCGAGCAACAGCAGGCCATACTCCGCGACGACCGTCGGCCCCGGTAGCCGGCGCTCCCGGCTGACCAGCGACGCCAGCGTGACGCCAGCGTGACGCCGACCAGCAGCACCACCGCCCCACGCAACGGCAGCACCAGCCACGGCAGTTCGGCGATGCGCGGCGGGCCGTTCAGCGCCGTGAAGCCGCGCAGCAGCATGCCGCTCGGGGACTGGTTCGCGATGGTGCTGGCCGCCTGGGGTCCGACCCACCAGCTTGTGCCGGCAATGTAGTCACCGACGGTGTGCAGCCCCAACGCCAGCAGCGGGACACCCACCAGCAGCCCCGAGCCGACGATCAGCACAGCAGCAGCTCGGTACGAACGCTTCCAGAGGAAGTAGAACAGGACGAAGCCAGCAAACGGCTTGACCGACACCGCCAGGGCGATAGCCAGGCCCGCCAGCACCTCGCGCCGCGCGGTGAAGAGCGCCAGCCCGAGGATCAGCAGACCTAGCACCACCGTATCGACCTGGGCGAACCAGAAGTTCCGCCGCATCGGCTGGAAGTACACCATCAGCGCGGCAATGGCGAGAAAGGCCGTCAGATTTCGGTAGCCCAGCAGGCGACTGAGCAGGTACGCCGTCCCCACCACCGCCAGGAAGCCGACGAGGAAACAGAGGTAGGTCGCGACACCACGCGGCAGCGCCAGGAAGGGGATCAGCACCAGAGCCAGCACCGGCGGGTAGACGTATGGCCCTTCTTCAACCGTGGGTCGGGGCCGGGGATCTCCCATCCAGTAGCCCTGTTCCCGCCAGATGTTGATGACGACGTACGGACCGTCCCCGCGCAGCGTGTCGGCGGCGGAGTCCAGGTAGATGACGGCGTCTTCGTGCGGCGACAGTCCGGACCGCCAGAAGGCCAGCAGCATCGCAAAGGCCAAGCCGATGTTCAGCGCCGTGTGTATGTATGGCCGCATACGCTATCAGTCCCGCCAGAGTAGGTCCGCGCAATGCAGCACCGTGCCGATACAACGCCGCCAGCGGCATTGTCGGCATCGGGCGCGGCGGCGTCAAGGCGGGTGCCAAGCCCAGCGCCACGGGCCGCCAGACACGGGCCTGGGGGCACGACAGTGTGCTGTCTCGCCGTGCTGTCCCGCCGTGCTGTCCTGCCGTGCTGTCCCGCCGTGCTGTCGGCTC
>JBBQBU010000186.1:0-10157 GCA_038318015.1 Chloroflexota bacterium
GCCTATCACCTGGCGGTGCGCCCCGGCGCAGCAATGGTCGCGCGGCGCGGCGGGGTACACGCCTTCATGCGCTGGGACGGCCCGGTGCTCACCGACAGCGGCGGATTCCAGGTGTTCTCGCTGTCAGATTTGCGCCAGGTGGACGACCACGGCGTCACCATCAATTCGCATCTGACTGGGCAGCCACGCCGGTTTACGCCGGCCTCGGTCATCAAAATCGAGGAGCAGATCGGCGCGGACATCATCATGCCGCTGGATGTCTGCATCGGCTACCCGAGCAGCCGCGCCGAGGCAGAGCAGGCCCTTGAGCGCACCCACGTCTGGGCGCAGCAGGCGTTGCGCTCGCAGCGCCGCTCCGATCAAGCGCTATTCGCTATCGTGCAGGGCGGCATGGAACCAGACTTGCGCGTGCAGGCGGCGCGCGCCCTGGCCGCCGAGGGGTTTCCGGGCTACGCCATCGGCGGGCTGAGCGTGGGCGAGCCGCGCGAACGGTGTGACGAACTCGTCGCCCTGACGGCCGCCGAGTTGCCGACGGAGAAGCCGCGCTACCTGATGGGCGTTGGTGAGCCGGACCAGTTGCTGGCCTACGCTGCTACTGGTGTGGACATGTTCGACTGCGTGCTGCCGACGCGACTCGGCCGGACCGGCTACGCCTACACGGCCGCCGGCAAGCTGAACGTCGCTCGCGCCTCGCTGCGCCTGGAGCGCGGCCCGCTCGACACGGACTGCCCCTGCTGGACGTGCGCCACCTACAGCCGCGCCTACCTGCACCACCTGACACGGGCCGGCGAGCCGCTCGGTGCGCGGCTGCTCAGCCTGCACAACGTCGCGTATCTGGTGACGTTGCTGCGGCGGTACCGGGCGTCGATCATTGCGGAGGCCGACGCGGCGACCGCCGGGGGCCGTACCGCCACCGCCTAACCCCTGTCCCGTGCTTTCCGTGGTCCGGGCAACCCGTCTGCTTGCGCGGTTCTGTCAAGCTGAGACGCATCCACACCGCGCGCCTGCCTTCCGTGACGGCGCTGTATCTCGTTGTTGCGCCCCAGTGATTCGGGCGTGGACAGATGGCTGCTAGACTCGCCTCAGAGCAGCCCATCGCTGGGAGGACCACGACACGTGCCAGAACTTGAGCTGAAGAAGATTCAGCCGAACAAGCTCAATCCTCGCCTTCGTTTCTCGAAGAGCGGCCTGGACGATCTGGCCGCCAGCATCAAACAGTACGGCATCCTTGAGCCGATCATCGTGCGGCCCGTCAACTCGCACTTCGAGGTCGTCGTCGGAGAGCGGCGGTACCGCGCAGCCCAGCAGGCGGGCCTTGACGAAGTGCCTGTGATCGTTCGCGACTACGACGACGGTGAGGTGATGGAGATCAACCTCATCGAGAACGTACAGCGTGAAGACCTGTCGGCCGTGGAGAAGGCGAAGCTGTGCCAGGAGCTACGCCAGCGGTACCCCGAAAGATACGTCGGCTGGGACGTGATTGCCGGGCGGATCGGCGTCGAAGTTGATACCGTGCGGGCCTGGGTCCGCACGCTGAACCTCCCCGAAGAGGTGCAGGAGAAGATCGCCGCACGCGAGACCAAGCGGGTGCCCGAGGGAAAGATCGACTACCGGACCGCCCTCGACATTGCCGAGAAGATCAAGGATCCTGAGCGCCAGGTTGAAGTCGCGACCCAGTTGGCTGAAGAGCGCATGCCACGCGAGGTCGCCCGCGAGGTGATCCGGCGGGCAGCTTCGGTTGACGACGATGTACAGCGCCCGGTGGCGCAGATCGTCCAGGAGGCAGCCCGCGAATCGCGCGCGGCGTTGGCATTCACCCACCGACACTATCAGACGGTGGTGAGCGGAGAGAAGCAGCAGACGACCCGCCGTCGTGCCGACCCTCGCATTGAGGCCGGCACCATCGTCCGGGCCGACGTGATCCAGTTCGCGGACCTGGAGATCACTGATGTGATCCGCAAGCGGCTGGGTGAAATGACCGAAGACGATGCCCGCGAAGAAGGCGGGTACACCCTGGATGAGTTCCGCGATCTGTGGCGGCGCAGCTATGGTTCCTGGAACGCCGACGAGTTGGTGACGCTGATCCGCTTCAAGGTGGCACGCATCCTCTAGCTCGCCCACCCGTTCCGTTCATGCGCCACCCCGGCCCGATCCGCCGCTTCTCTCACGAAGGTGGCGGGCCGGGCCATCTGCGTGCCGGGGGACTGCGCCCACCGGCCGCCGGGTACTAAAATTGGCGCCGGACCCCCGCCTGAACCCGCAGCGATTGAGGAGCCAACTGCCGATGGTCGATCTCGCCAGCCACATCCGAGACGTACCTGACTTCCCGCAGAAGGGGATTCTGTTCAAGGACATCACGACGCTCCTCAAGGACGGGCCGGCCTTTAAGGATGCCATCGACCAGATCACCGCCCAGGTGCGTTCATGGGGCGTCGATCTCGTCGTCGGAATGGAGTCGCGCGGGTTCATCTTCGCGGCACCTATCGCCTACAACCTGGGCGTCGGGTTCGCGCCGGTCCGCAAGCTCGGCAAGCTGCCGGCAGAGACGATCAGCGCCGAGTACGCGCTAGAGTACGGCACCAATACCCTGGAGTTGCACACCGATGCCGTAACCGAGGGGCAGCGCGTATTGATCGTCGATGACCTGTTGGCGACGGGCGGCACGGTCGGCGCGACCATTGACCTGGTGGAGCGGCTGGGCGGCGAGGTCGCTGGCACGGCCTTCCTGATCGAACTGTCGTTTCTCAACGGCCGCCACCGCCTTGAAGGCTACCGCGTGACGACCATCGTCACCTACTGACCGCTGGCGACCTGATCGATAGATTGCCGACTGGCATTGTTGCGTTTCTGGTATACTCGCGCCGATCTGGCCCAGCCGCTGGCCGGAAGGCGGCACTGACAACTGAATAGTCGCGCGCTCTTATCAAGAGAGGCGGAGGGACTGGCCCGACGAAGCCCGGCAACCCCCGCTCACGCGGCCTCTGGCCGCCGAGCAGGTAGGTGCCAATTCCGACAGGACGTTGCATGCGGCCTGGAAGATGAGAAGCGATGATCGTCCGCGCTTGGGTTCTCTCCGGAGAGCCTCTTTTTTTGCCTGCCGGTTCATCCACGCGCACCACGTTTACCCGTCTTCCCGAAGGCCAGGATCGGAAAGCCCAGCACCGTTCATGCGAACAGTAGAACTCGTCTCCGAGCACGGAGCGTACAGCCTGCGCCTGATCGACCAGACCGCCCTGCCGGATGTGCTGCGGTTTGTCGAATGCCGCAACCCGTCCGACGTCGCGTCGGCCATCCGCACGATGAAGGTGCGGGGGGCACCGGCCATCGGTGCGGCGGCAGCGTACGGCATGGCGCTAATCGGGCTGCACTATCGCGGCACGCACCCTGGCGCGCTGCTGGGCAGCTTTCACGAGAATGCCGCGCGCATGAAGGAAGCCCGCCCCACCGCCGTCAACCTGGCCTGGGCCGTTGATCGCATCGTCGCGGTAGCCGAGCGGTATCTGCTGAACGCGGGCGACCTTGACTATAACCTGCCGCGCGAAGCCGCCATCGCGATCCTGGCCGAGGCCAATGCCATCGCGGACGAAGATGTGGCGGCGAACAAGCGCCTAGGCCAACTCGGCGCGGCACTGATCCCCGACACCGCGAACATACTGACCCATTGCAACACCGGCGCGCTCGCCACGGTGGACTACGGCACGGCGCTCGGCGTGGTACGCGCGGCGCACGAGGCTGGCAAGCACCTCCACATCTACGTGGACGAGACGCGGCCATTCCTCCAGGGCGCGCGCCTGACCACCTGGGAGCTGCAGCAGGCCGGCATCCCGCAGACGCTCATCAGCGACAACATGGCCGGCCACTTCATGCAGCGCGGCAAGGTCGATCTGGTGATCGTCGGGGCGGACCGCGTGACGGCGAACGGCGACGTGGCGAACAAAATTGGGACGTACACGCTGGCAGTGTTGTGCAAAGAGCACAACATCCCGTTCTACGTGGCCGCGCCGACCTCCACGGTGGATCTGTCGCTGGCATCTGGCGCTGAGATCGTCATTGAGGAGCGGTCGGCGGACGAAGTGACGCACCTGGCCGGGCAGCGCATCGCGCCGGAGGGCGTGCGGGCCGCGCACCCGGCGTTCGACGTGACGCCGAACCGCTACATCACGGCGATCATCACCGAACAGGGCGTCGTCACCGCGCCGTACGAGCCGGCGTTGCGCGCGGCCATAGCGGCGGCAGCAGCAGCGCGCGAGAATGCCCGAGAACGAGAGAATGAAGGTGACCGTGTTCAAGCGTAAGGAGCTGGCCGACATCGGCGTGATCGGCGGCTCGGGCTTTTACGAGCTACTTGGCGACGTCGAGCACCACGCCGTGCAGACCCCGTACGGCCCGCCCAGCGGCACCATTGCCGTCGGCACCTATCAGGGAGTGCGCGTCGCATTCCTGGCGCGGCACGGAGCCGGCCACCGTTACCCGCCCCACAAGATTAATTACCGGGCGAACATCTGGGCGCTGGCGTCCATCGGCGTGACGCGCATCCTGGGGCCGAACGCCTCCGGCAGTTTGCAGCCGCACGTCAAGCCCGGCGACTTCGTGGTCTGCGACCAGTTTGTGGACCGCACCACCAACCGCGAATCGACGTTCTATGACGGGCCGCCAGTCGTCCACATCGGCGGTGCCGAGCCGTACTGCCCGGAACTGCGGCAGCTTGCCAGCACGGCCGGCCGCGAGTTGGGTATCACCATCCACGAGTCGGGCACGGTCGTCGTGATCCAGGGGCCGCGCTTCTCGACGCGGGCCGAGAGCCGCTGGTTCTCGTCAGCCGGCTGGGATGTCATTAACATGACCCAGTTCCCAGAGCAGGTTCTCGCCCGAGAACTCGAGGTTTGCTACACCGGCATCTCACTGATTACGGACTACGACGCCGGCCTGGATGGCCGCGACGACATCGAGGCGGTGTCCGTCGCCAGTGTCATCGACGTGTTCCACCACAACAACGCTCGTGTCCGCGAACTGCTGTTGCGGATGCTTCCGCGCATCCCGCGTGAGCGAGCCTGCATCTGCGCCACGGCGCTAACGGGGGCGGTAATCAGTTGACGAATCTGATCGCGGTCGGCTCGCTGGGGCTTGATACCCTGGAAACGCCGTTCGAGAAAGCCGAGCGCGTGCTTGGCGGCTCCGGCCCGTACTTCGCCCTGGCGGCGAACCTGTACACCGACGTGGGCATCGTGGCTGTGATCGGCGACGACTACCCGGAAGAGCACATCGACCTGCTGGACAAGAAGGGCATCAACCTGGACGGCCTCCAGCGGAGCGCCGGCGAATCGTTCTTCTGGCATGGCCGCTACCACTTCGACATGAACAGCCGCGACACTCTGGAGACGAAACTCGGGGTGTTCGCTGACTTCCAGCCGGTCCTGCCGGAGAGCTACCGCGGCGCGGAGTACGTGTTCCTGGCGAACATCCTGCCGACGCTTCAACTCTCCGTGCAGGAGCAGGTGACGGCCCCCAAGCTGGTCGTGCTGGACTCGATGAACCTGTGGATCGAGACCCAGAAGCCCCAGTTGACCGAGGCGATGCGGCGGTCGCACATCGTCACCATCAACGATCAGGAGGCGCGCGAGTACGCCGGCACGCCGGGCCTGCTCGCTGCGGCCCGCGCCATCATGGCGAACGGGCCAACTGGCATCATCATCAAGAAGGGTGAGCACGGCGTCATCTTCGTCTCGCATCAGGGCGTCTTCGGCGCACCGGCCCTGCTGCTCGAAGAGGTGAAAGACCCGACCGGCGCGGGCGATTCGTTCGCGGGCGGCTTCATGGGCTACCTCGCAGAGACTGGCGACCTGTCGTTCGCCGGCATCAAGCGGGCGCTGGTGCACGGCACTGCCGTCGCCTCGTTCACGGTCGAGTCGTTGGGCATCGACCGGCTAGCCTCGATCACGCGGGACGACGTGCAGTCCCGCTACCGCGAACTCCTCGAATTCACCAGCTTTGAGACCATCGGCACCGCCTAGGCTGCCCGCTGTCTCGCAAGGAAAGGATCACGTTGCATGGCAACATCCGGGAATAACTACGACGTCAAGGACATCGGCCTCTCTGATCGCGGCATTCTGAAGATGGAATGGGCCGGTGCCGAAATGCCGGTCCTCGAGCTGATCCGTCAGCGGTTCCGCAAGGAGCGCCCCCTTGAAGGGCTACGGCTGTCGGCCTGCCTGCACGTCACCAGCGAGACGGCAAACCTGGCCGTGGTGCTGAAAGAAGGCGGCGCAGACCTCGTGCTGTGCGCCTCCAACCCGCTCTCGACGCAGGACGACGTGGCGGCGGCGCTTGCCGGCGAACACGGCATCCCGACCTACGCCATCAAGGGCGAGAACGAGACGACGTACTACCAGCACATCGAAGCCGCGCTGGCCCACCGCCCGAACCTGACGATGGACGACGGCGCGGACCTTGTGACGGTGCTGCACACCCAGAAGCCCGACCTGCTCCCGAACGTCGTCGGCGGCACCGAGGAGACGACCACCGGCGTCATCCGCCTGAAGGCGATGGCAGCCGCTGGCGCTTTGAAGTTCCCGGTGATCGCCGTGAACGAGGCAATGACCAAGCACTTCTTCGACAACCGTTACGGCACGGGCCAGAGTACCCTGGACGGCATCATCCGCGCGACAAACATCCTGCTGGCTGGCAAGACGATTGTGGTCGTCGGCTACGGCTGGTGCGGTCGTGGCGTGGCGAGCCGGGCCAAGGGCATGGGCGCGAACGTCGTCGTGACCGAGATCGATCCGGTCCGCGCCATCGAGGCACTGATGGACGGCTTCCAGGTGATGACGCTGATCGAGGCTGCGTCGAAGGCCGACATCATCATCACCGTGACCGGCAACCTGAACGTGGTCGATGACCGGCACATTGACGTGCTGAAGGATGGCGCGATCATCTGCAACTCGGGCCACTTCAACGACGAGATCAACATTCCGGGCATCGCCGCGCAGACGAAGTCCAAGCGGCACGTCCGGGAGTTCGTCGAGGAGTACGTGCTCAACAACGGGCGCAAGCTGTACATCCTGGGCGAGGGCCGGCTGATCAACCTGGCGGCCGCTGAAGGCCACCCGGCGGCAGTGATGGACATGAGCTTTGCCAACCAGGCGCTCGCCGCCGAGTACATGGTGAAGCAGGGCAAGGCGCTGAAGAATCAGGTCTACGTGGTGCCCGAGGAGATCGACCGCGAGATCGCTCGGCTGAAGCTCGATGCAATGGGCGTCACCATTGACACCCTGACCGCCGAGCAGACGAAGTACCTCGCATCCTGGGAACAGGGCACCTAAGGGGAGGGGGAGAGGACTGATGTCCGACACATTCATGAGCGCTTCCAGCCTGCTGTTCACCTCCGAATCGGTGACAGAGGGTCACCCGGACAAGATCTGCGATCAGATCTCGGACGCGGTGCTAGACTGGAGCCTCTCGCAGACACCGAACGCCCGGGTCGGGTGCGAGTCCGGCATCAAGTCGGACGAGGCCGACGACTGGGTATCGGTCTTCGGCGAGGTCACGCCGCTGCCGCCGAAGCACGTCGTCCGCGATCTGGTCCGAAAGACGCTCAATGACATTGGCTACACCGACCGCACCTACGGGACGGCCGGTCACACCGTGCACATTGAGGTCCACCTGTCTGGGCAGTCTGCCGACATCGCGCTGGGCGTTGACAAGGGGCTGGAAGCGAAGCTGGACGCGACGACTGACGGCCTCGATACGGGCGCTGGCGACCAGGGCATGATGTTCGGGTTCGCCTGCAACGAAACCGAGTCGCTGATGCCGTTGCCGATTGACCTTGCCCACAAGCTGGCGCGCCGGCTGACCGAAGTCCGGAAGAACGGCACGCTCGGCTACCTGCGGCCGGACGGCAAGAGCCAGGTGACCGTGGAGTACCAGTTCGGCAAGCCGAAGCGGGTTGACACCATCGTCATCTCGACGCAGCACGCCGAAGATGTGTCGCAAGAGCAGATCCAGAAGGATCTGGACACGTTCGTCATCAAGCCGATCGTGCCGCGGGAACTGCTCGTCAACACGCGCATCCTGATTAACCCGACGGGTCGATTCGTGATCGGCGGCCCCTGGGGCGACTCGGGGCTGACTGGCCGTAAGATCATCGTGGACACCTACGGCGGGATGGCGCGGCACGGCGGCGGCGCGTTCTCTGGCAAGGATCCAACGAAGGTTGACCGCTCGGCGGCCTACGCAGCGCGCTACGTGGCGAAGAACATCGTGGCGGCCGGCCTTGCCGAGCGCCTCGAAGTGCAGCTAGCGTACGCCATCGGCGTGGCGAAGCCGGTGTCAATCATGGTCGAGTCGTTCGGAACGAATAAGGTCGATGAAGAGCAAATCCTCGACCTGGTGAACAAGCACTTCGACTTGCGGCCTGCGGCGATCATCAAGCAGCTCGATCTGCGCCGACCGATCTACCAGCGGACGGCGGCCTACGGGCACTTCGGCCGCAACGACATTGATGCCCCCTGGGAGGAGACCGATAAGGCCGCCCTCCTGCGGAGCGAGGCCGGCCTGAGCTAGCGCCGACACCGCCAATCCGTTCGTCAGGGACACCGCCGGCCCGTGTTACGACTTCCACCCAATTTGGGCAGAGTCGGGCGCGGGCCGGATGTTGTCCTCGCCGGAACTGCTACAAATCTGTCATCCTGACGAGAACAGTCGTTGACCAAGGCCACGGAGGCTGACCGACAGATGCGCGTGCTGATCACCGGAGCGGCCGGTTTTGTCGGTCGGCATCTCGCGGCGCACCTGTACGACACCGGCGGGCACGAGGTCTGGGGGCTGGCCCGCGCGCGAAAAATCATTGAGGGGCTGGACCCGCGGGTGCGGCTCGTCATCGCTGACTTGCGCGAGGCCGAGCCGGTGGACGCGGCCATCGCCCAGGTGCGGCCAGACGCGGTCTACCACCTTGCCAGCCAGGCGTCGGTCGCACGGTCGCTGGCCGACCCGCTCGATACGCTCATCAACAACGTCGTTGGGCAGGTGAACTTGCTCGAAGCGTGCGCTAAGCACGCGCCTCATGCTCGGATTCTGGTTGTCGGCTCGAACGAAGAGTACGGCCTGACGCGCCCGGAAGAACTGCCGATCCGCGAGAGCAAGGAGCTACGGCCAATCAGCCCGTACGCGGTCAGCAAAGTCACCCAGGACATGCTCGGGCACCAGTATTTTGCCACGCGCGGCCTGCCGGTCATTCGGGTGCGCCCGTTCACGCACACCGGGCCGGGGCAGGAGAGTTTGTTCGTCACGCCAGCATTCGCGCGCCAGTTGGCTGAGATGGAGCTCGAGCAGCGCGAGCTACGGATGCGTGTCGGCTTCCTGGACGGCCAGCGCGATTTTACGGACGTGCGCGACGTGGTACGCGGCTACCGGCTGCTGATCGAGCGCGGCGAACTGGGAGAGGTCTACAACCTCGGGTCGGGCGTGCCCCGCAGCGTCCGCAGCATCCTTGACGGCCTGCTGGAGTTGACATCGGTTCGGCCGGTGGTAGACGTAGACTCAACAATGATCCGGCCGCTGGAAATGCCGGTCATGTACGCCGATTGCAGCCGCATTGAGGCGGCGACGGGCTGGCGCGCGGAAATCCCGTTCGAGCAGACGCTGAGCGACGTGCTGGACGACTGGCGGGCGCGGATGCGGGCGGCCACGTCTGGGTAGACCTCGGCGGCGGCGGGCGAACCAGCGGTTCGCCCCGATGAGCCGGCGATTGCCCGCGCCGCGTGCCATCGCCGGCTGCCCCGTGAATCGTAGGGGCGTGGTGCTGCCAAGCCTGAAGGTACGCCCAATATGATGGGTGCCGGACGGTGCCATTTGCGTTTGACCAGTGCCCCAAATCGACCGTATACTATCGCCCGCAGGCGGGAGTGATGTAGTGGTAGCCTGCTAGCTTCCCAAGCTAGACGTGAGGGTTCGATTCCCTTCTCCCGCTCCACTCAACTGTACAAGCCAGACGAGGCCCGGCCAGATTGGCCGGGCCTCGCAAGTGTGGACGCCACGCCTTGAGGCCGGGCGAGAATGGCGACGGCGACGCGTCAGGCGCGCCGCACGTGAGGCGCAACCGCCGCCAGGAGATCGGCAGTTGGGGCGAGGCGCGGGCCGTCGCCCTGATCCTGCATCGGCAC
>JBBQBU010000187.1:0-10153 GCA_038318015.1 Chloroflexota bacterium
TAACACCCTCTCCGGCACCCCACCCATGCCCGCTACCACCTAGCTCGGTCGTCCCCCCTCGTCATCCCATGACCCTGCACCACAACCGGTTGTGCTCGTTCTGGGTGCAGCCCACAACCGGCTGTTGCTAGGCAGTTACGCGCCAGCCCCGATTGCGCCCGCTCCTCCGAGAACGGTACGTCAGGACAGGAAGCGCGACGGGCGGAACGTCGCAAGGCGGGCGTCCGGTGGACCGCCCAGCACCTCGCTGGCAGTGATCTGCCCCCAGAGCGGCCCGAGCGTCACGGCGCTGTGTGAGACGGTGATGTAGAAACCGTCCAGCCCCGGAACCGTACCAACGATCGGATGCTCGTCAGTGGGCATCGGGCGCACCCCCACGCGCGTCGCCTCGACCCGCGCGCCGGCCAGCGGCTTCAGGTGCCGTTGCACCACCGCCAGCGACTCCTCGGGCGTCCAGGGGGTGCCGTCGTACCAGGCCGTGTCGTGGTTGCCGTGCGCCAGGAGGATACGCCCGCTGCCGTCTGGCCGGAAGTGTGCGCCGGGGCCGTGGATCGGCCGGCGCAGCGTGGTGGCGACGGGATTGGTGTAGACCGTGCGGCCGGGTACCCGCGTGAACGGCAGCTCCACGCCGGCCATCCGCAACACCTCGTCGGCTGCCGGGCCGGCGCAGTCCACCACCACGTCGGCCATGATGCGCTCGCCGCCGGCCGTTTCCACGCCCGTGACGCGGCTGCCGTCACGCAGCAACCGCGTGACGCGGGTGTTGGGGCGAATCACTGCGCCGTAGTGCCGCGCACCCGCCAGCAGCGCCGCGATCAGCCGGACCATCTCCACGTACCCCTCGGTGGGCGTGTGGATGACGCTCTGCACGTTGTCGCGGACGTCGAGGTCCGGCTCAAGCTCCATCGCGGCCTGCGGCGAGATCAACTCGACGGGGTAGCCCCACGATTCGAGCCGTTCGGCTGTCTCCCGCAAGATGCGCTGCTCCTCGGGGTCGTCCTCCCAGTGCAGGCCGCCGGTCGGGTGGTACCAGCCGGAGAAGCCGGTCAGCGCGGGCAGTTCGTCGGCGAGCGCCGCGTGCTCTGACATGCCGGCGAAGTTCAGGGTGTAGTAGGCGCGCGGCAGCTTACGGAACGCGTTGAACCACGCGAAGCTCGCGCCGGAGGTGCCCCCTCCGGGCGGTCCGGCGTCCAGGACGGTGACGCGCGCCCCGCGCTGGGCCAGTCGGTACGCGGCATTCATCCCGACGCTGCCCGCACCAATCACGATGATCTCGTTGCTCACAGGCGGTGTGCTCCCTCTTGCGCCACAACCCGCTCAGGCACAGACGATGCAACCGGCGACAGCCGGTCCGCAAGCGAGCCAGTCCTCAGGACAACCTGAGCAGCGAGCGCGTTCGGCACAGTCTACCCCGTGCCTCTGCAACGGGACGGCCCCTCACCTCCGGCCCCTCTCCGGCTTGCGGCGGAGGGGCCAGGGGGGAGGGGTCCGGACGGGCTAGACGCTCTTCTCGATGGGTGCCCGCACGAGGCTGCCCCACTCGGTCCACGAGCCATCGTAGTTGCGGACGTTCGGGTAGCCCAGCAACTGGGTCAGCACGAACCAGGTGTGCGCCGACCGCTCGCCGATGCGGCAGTAGGCGATGACCGGCTTGTCGGGGGTGACACCCTTGCCCTCGTAGATCGCCGTCAACTCGTCGGCCGACTTGAAGGTGCCGTCGGCGTTGGCTGCCGTTGCCCACGGGATGCTCTGGGCACCGGGCACGTGGCCGGCGCGCTGCGCACCTTCCTGCTCGTACCCCTCCATGTGCAACTTCTCGCCGCTGTACTCGGCCGGCGACCGCACGTCCACCAGGGACGTGCCGCTGCTGCCGATGGTGGCCTGCACGTCGTCGCGGAAGGCGCGCAGGCGCGGGTCCGGCTCTTGCGCCGCGTACGAGGTCGCGGCCGGCTTCGGCACGTCGCGGGTGAGCGGCCGGCCTTCGGCAACCCATTTCGCCCGCCCGCCGTTCATGATGACGGCCTTTGTGTGACCGTAGTACCGGAACAGCCAGAAGCTGTACGCCGCGTACCAGTTATTGCGGTCGCCGTAGAACACGACGGTGGTGTCGTTGGCGATGCCCCAGCGCGACAGCAGCGCCTCAAAGCCCGCCTTGTCCACGAAGTCGCGTCGGACGGCGTCCTGCACATCGACCAGCCAGTCCAACTTCACGGCCCCTGGCATGTGCCCCTGCTCATACAACAGGATGTCTTCGTCGGCCTCAACGAATCGCAGGCTGGAATCGTTCAGGTGCTCGGCGACCCAATCGGTCTCTACCAGCACCTCGGGATGGGCGTAGCCGGATGCGGCCATCGTGTCCCCTCACAAGCGTCAATCAGCTTCAGGCAGGCGCGTGCCTCAACGCCGCCGGGCGCGCCCGGCGGCAGGCAACCGAAGCCCCTGCCCTGTCACCATAATCATAACATTCCCGATAGACTTCCTCAACAACCCGAGGGCGTGCTGCGCGTATCGTAGGGTCGCGATTCATCGCGCCCGCACGCCGAACGCACCTGCCCGCGTCTCAGCCGCTGGCCACCTGGTCGCCGGCCAGCGGTAGCCAGAACCGCATCGTCGTCCCATCGCCGTCGCCCGTGCTTTCGGCATGGATCTTCCCGCCGTGCCGCTCCACGATCTGCCGGCAGATGTACAGCCCCAGCCCCAACCCCTGAATCTGGCGGTGGGCCGCGTTTGGTGCCCGCCCGAACGGCTGAAAGATCAACTCGGTGGTGCCGGGCGGCAAGCCGATGCCCTCGTCCCGCACGGCGACGATTGCCTGTGCACCGTGCCGCCTGACCGTCACCGTGAGCGGGCCGCCAGCAGGCGTGTACTTGACGGCGTTGCTCAACAGGTTGGCGAGCACTTGCTCAATGCGCGCCGGGTCAGCCAGGACGGACAACGGGCCGTCCTCCGCATGCAGCGTAAGCCGGTGCCGCTCGGTAAGGGTTGCCCCGAATCGGTCCACAAAGTCCGCGACGAACACCGACAGGTCCAACGGCTCCGGCCGCAGATCAAAGCGGCCGGTCTGCAGCCGCGACACGTCCAGCAAGTCCTCGGTCAGCGTGACGAGCCGCTGGCTCCCGCGAATAAGCTGCTCAAGCACGCGCGTCAGACGGGCGTCGTCCAGCGTGCCGCGCTGCTTTGACCGCAGCGCCACCTGCGCGATGCCGCTAATGGCCGTCACCGGCGTCCGCAGCTCGTGGGAGGCGATGGATAGGAACTCGTCGCGGGCCTGCACCGCCGCGTTCGTCTCCTCGTACAGGCGCGCATTCTCCAGGGCCAGCGACGCCCGCCGCGCGATTTCGACGGCGATGGCCCGGTCCTCCTCGCCGAAGCGCCGCCCGGACCCTGCCATGAACAGGGCAATGGCTCCCTGCACGCGCCCGTCGTGAATCAGCGGCGCATAGAGGAGCGAACTGAGTTCCAGGGCGCGCAGGAGTGCCAGGTGCTCCGGGTTGCGGGCGCTGGCAGCCATCATCTCGTCGGTGACGACGGGGATCATCAGCGTCTCGCGCTTCTGGATGGCCTCCCACAACAGGGCCGCTCCGCTGGCATGCTTGAGTTGCCGGCCGTGCAACTCCTGGGTCAGCGCCGTCTTCTCGGGATCGCGGTGCGAACTGGCGATGTGCTCCACGTTCCCGTCCTCGTCCATGAGCAGGACGATGGCCCAGTCCGCCAGGGTCGTTGAGGCGATGTGTACCAGCGCGTCAAGCGTCGTGTCGCGGTCCAGCGCACCAGCAAGCTGCGCCCCGGCTTCCGCCAGAAAGCGCAGGCGGGCCTGCGACTGAACTTCGTCGGTGATGTCGTGGAAGATGCTGATAGCCAGGCGTTCGCCGCTGAGGCCGCGCACGATGCGGGCCTGGGTCCGAGACCAACGTAGCTCGCTGGAGCCAGCCTGCCGGAACTGCACCACCATGTCCGGGGTCGCCTCGCCCCGGAACGCGCGGCGGGCCGGTAGCTGGTCGTAGGAGAACGGCCGTCCGTCGGCATCCAGCACGGACAGGTTCGCGGAGACAGCGACGGCGGTCGCCTGCATGTAGGCGTCGGCCGTCTCGAAGCCTGCAATGCGGGCCGCCGCGTCGTTGGCAAAGATGACGGAGCCGTCCTCGCGTTGGACGATGACGCCATCAGCCACCCCGCCGAGGATCGCGTCTAGCTGCTCGCGCGCGGCTCGCTCGCGCACCAGCAAGTCGCCGTGCGCCTGCTCAACCCTGCGGTGTCTGGTGATGTCGCGGGCCAGGAACATCGCGCCGACAACGCGCCCCTGGCTGTCAACGGCCGGGGCCGCGCTCGCGGAAATGTGCAGTTCCACGCCGTCGCTCCGGACGCGCCGCGTCTCGTACAACTCGACGCGCTCGCCGCGTGTCAGCTGCTCCAGGATCGGCACCAGTTCGTCTGCGCGGCTGTCGTCGGGCAGCAGCAGCGAGCAGTGCCGCCCGATGGCGGCCGCTGGCGCGTACCCAAAGAGCCGCTGCGCCGCGCCGTTCCAACTGGTCATCACGCCGTCAAGGTTGATGCCGATGATGGCATCATCTGAGAGTTCAACGATGGCAGCCAGCCGCGCGTGGAGCGCGTCGGACTGGCGCTGCCCGTCCACAATGCCCAGGTACTCCAGCGCCGCGCCCACTTGCCGACCGCCGGCTTCGAGCAGGACGGCTTCGGACGCGCTGACCGGGCGCGGTACGTCCCAGTAGGCGGCGACCACGCCCAGGCATCCGGCCCGCCCAATGAGTTGCACGGTTGCCCAGGCGCAAAACTCTGCCGATCGGGCCGCGTACTCATACGTCCCCGTGTCGTCCGCACTGATAGTCGCCAGCGGGGCGGCGGCGCTCCACCGGACAGCAGTGCCGTCAGGGGGCTGGGCCGGCAAGGTGCGGGGAGGCCAGCCGACGAAATCGGGGGCGGGGCCGCCAGCACCGCTCGTGCTGTCTCTACTGCCGATGCCATCTGCGCCCGACAGGAGGCTACCGTCGGTGTACGTGCGGGCCGGCAGGAGCGTATCGTCAACACCGGGCAGGTAGACGGCGGCAGCGCTGGGAGCCAGCAGCCCCACCATGAACGCGAGCGCAACATCGGCAGCCTGGTCCGCGCTCAGAGCAGCAGCAAGCTGACCCTGCAACGCCAGGAGGGTGCGCACTCCAGGGTTGTCGTCTGCTGCTGTCATCTGGGCAGCCTGAGCCATGTCGCGAATGTCCGCGCTCTCCCCACTCTGCGTTCGAATCCTGGCGACCCGTCCCCGGTCGCGGCCGAACCGGTCCAGCCGAGGCATGATTCGTACCAACGTTGCGCTGCACCCCCCCTCCCCAGTCAGCACTGCCGCTGACTCCGGTCTTGAACATGTGGCCGTCTCGCTACCGTCGCATGCTCAATTCTCGACTTCTGCATCCCCCTCCCGCCGTCACACGAGTACCATGACAACGACAAGTGGCACGTAAATCGGAACAGAATGATGGTATCGTCCGTCTTAAAAGTGGACAGGACTGGTGCGGCCACGAATCGCCGTCGTGACTGGCCGATGGATCGATGTGATAGGTGGCCGCGCCGAGGCGGCCACACGAAGGTGGGAGCGGTCCTTGCCCCTCTCCTGTTGCACGTCCCGTCGCTGGTCGCCCCGCACTGGGCCGGGTGCGGCACGCTGGCTCCACCGGTCGCGCGCTTTGTCAGCCGCCCACCCCCGCGCAATGCGACCCTTTTGGGGGCGGCTGGGCGTTTGGCTATATAGGTGAGTATGCGCGACACAGCAAGCAGTCCCATCACATCCTCGCAAGACCAAGCCTCCCCAGGCGGCGGTCGGCTTGACCATGGGCTGGACGACGCGCTGGCGCAGGAGCCTCTGCACTTGAAGCCCGATGACCTACCTGACCCACACGACGTCTTCACCGAAATCGCCATGGCGACTGTGTCGCAGAGCAGCGCCAGAGACGTGGCTCAGTTGGTCGTGGATGCGGCCCCTCAGCTCGTGCCGGCCGACGGCTGCGCCGTTGGCGTCTGGCAGCCCGGCCGCGATGCGTTCCAGATCCTGGCGGTGACGGCCAACAGCACCATTGACGGGTTGGCAGTCGGTGATACGCTGGCGCTCGATCAGGAGGGCCTGCGGGCGGTCCTGGAACGCGGCCACAACCTCCGAGAGGCCGATCTACGCCACTGTCACACACCGGTCGCGCGGCGGCTGACGGCCTGCGGACTGCGGTCGTCGCTGGTGGTTCCGGTCGTGGCCAACGGGGCACCGGTGGGCTTTCTCGCCGCGTCCTCACGCCGGACAGACGCTTTCTCGGCGGCACATGAACGGCTGCTTGTACAGGTGGCCGTACACCTTGCGCTCGGGTTAGAGCAGGCACGGCTGACGGCTGAATCTCGGCTGCACCATGCGCGGCTGCTCGGTTTGCAGCGGGTGGGCCAACGGCTGGCCGCCAGCGTGGCCGGCGACGACGTGTTCGACATCGTGTTGGAAGAGGCCGTGCGGTCGGTCGGCGGCGACACGGGCACGCTGTTCTCCTGGGACGACGCGCGGCACGTCCTGGTGCCGCTCCGCACTACGGTGGCGACGGCGGCCGAGTACACGGTACTTCGCCCAGGTGAGGACGTGGCCGGACGCGCGATCCAGCGGATGCAGGTGACGACCCTGCACGACTACCAGCGCGAGTCCGGTGACGAGACGCCGGCCAGCAAGGCCGGGGTGCGGGCCGCCATCGGTGCGCCGCTGGTGCTGGACGGCCGGCTGCTGGGGGCCGTCACAGCGAACACCGCCGACCCGAACAAGCGATTCGATGACGCCGATATGCAGATTTTCCAGCTCTTTGCGGGGCAGGCCGCAGCGGTGATGGCGTCCGTGCGCCGCTTCGAGACCGAGCGCCGCCAGCGCCGAGGTGCCGAAGAAGCCGCGCGGGCCGCTGCTGCTGTCGTCTCGGAGATGGATCAGCAGCGGCGCCTGGACCTGATCATTGAGCGCGCCGTGAAGATCGTGGAGGGCAGCGCCGGTAGCCTGGCCGTAACCGACGGTCCAGCCGCCCACCTGAGCATCCGCGCGCAGTTCGGCCAGCATGCGCCGGCCGACGATGGAGTCACGCCGGTGGCGGCAGCGTCTGACACGGGGCTGGGCCTGGCCGAACGCGTCATCCGAGAGCGGCGAGCGATCCTGATAGACGGCCTGGACGCAGGCGTGACACTGGTCACGGCGGTGTCGCCGCTGGCTCCGGCTGTTGGCCCTGTGCGCGCAGGGCCGCCGGTCCCGCAGCCCCGCTCCAGCATCGGGGTGCCAGTGATGGCGCGCGGGGAATTGCTCGGGGCGCTGGTCGTCGAGGGTGCGGCCGGTGGACCGCGTCTGATGACGGAAGACGTGCCGTTCATCCAATTGATCGCCGACCTTGCCGCCGTGGCGCTCGACAACGCGCGCAGCCTGGAGCGGGAACAGCAGCGTCACCGACACATCGACGCCGTGCGGTCCGTGACGGCAGAACTGACGCGAGAGCTTGACCTGCCGAGCCTGCTGGACCTGATCCTGTTGCGCGCCAGCCAGTTCGTCAACTGCGAGTCCACCGTGGTGCTGCTGTGGGACGATGCGACCGAGACGCTGGTGCCAACGGCGTGGCGCGGCCTGGGTGACTGGGTAGCCACGACACGCCTCAAACTGGGCGAGGGCGCAGCCGGTACCGCCGCTGCCCGGCGCGAAGGGGTCGTGGTCACCGACGATCCTCGCTGGCAGGCGGACATCCACCCGGTTCCGGACGAGGCCGGCCCGACCTCCGTCATGGCGGTGCCGATGATCTACCAGGACCGGATGATCGGCGTCCTGACGGCCAATCGCTTCGGCAGCGACGAGCCGTTCAGCCGCCGCGATCTTGAAGTGCTGGACGTGTTTGCGACGCAGGCGGGGATTGCCATCGAGAACGCGCGCCTCTTTGAGCAGGCGACGACGGCCGAGGCGCTCCGTGAGCTTGCCCAACTTAAGGCCGAGTTGCTCAACACCGTCTCGCATGAACTCCGCACGCCGCTGAGCCTAATCCACGGCTATTCTGAGCTGTTGGTACACCGCGCGGCGCGCCTGTCCGCCGCCGAGGTGGCGCAGATGAGCGGGGAAATCCACGCCAGTTCCAAGACCCTGGCGCGGCTCGTTGACGATTTACTGGACTTCTCACACCTGGAGCATGGACGGCTCAACCTGCGCCGGCAGCGCCTGGACCTGGGCGAGATGCTCGAGTCGATGGTCCGTTCGTTCGGCTCGCAGCCGGGCGGCGAGCGCCTCGCGGTTGACCTTGACGCCGGCCTGCTGGTGGACGCGGACCCCGAGCGCCTCCATCAAGTCGTCGGCAACCTGCTCTCCAACGCCCTGACTTACACATCAGACGGCGAGATTGTGGTGCGTGCTCGCCGAGACGCCGACCGCATCCGGGTGGAGGTCGAAGACCACGGCCCCGGTCTGTCGTCGGAGGAAGTAGGCCGCATCTGGGAGAGCTTCTACCGGGGTTCGCAGGCGGCCTATCTGCCGAACCGTGGCAGCGGCCTGGGCCTGACGGTCGTCAAGCAACTGGTGGAGCTACACGACGGCAAGGTCGGGGTACGAAGCGCACCGGGCCAGGGTGCCAGCTTCTGGTTCACCCTGCCGGCCGCCTGAACCTGCTCCCGGTTGCCTTCTCGGCTGCGCTAGTGGGCGCGGGCTGTGGCGGTCGCCGGCGCGGTACGAATCTGCGGCACATCGCGCAGCACGACCTGCCACGCCGCTTGCACGGTCCACCCGACCGCCAGCCCGGACAGCAGCGTGACAGTCATGGCGGTGGGCACGAAGTAGTGTTGCAGCAGGAAGCCCAGCCCGAGCGACACGCCCGTCCACAGGCAGGCCAGCCAGAGAAACACCAGCCGGTCCACGCGCGGCTGGCCGGTACCGGGGCGCGCGGCCCGCACCGCCAGCCAGACCGCCGCGACCACGGTCAGCGGAGCCTCCAGCGGCCAGCCCAGCCGCGACGGCGCAAACGCGTCGTTGAACACACTCCGCTCCCAGACCAGCGCCGCCCGCCGATCCAGCGTGTAGACGGCGCGGGAGGGCACATCCCGCTGCTGCTGGGTCATCTCGTCGCGCCGGTTCTCGAAGAGCAGCCAAGTCCGGGCGACCGGGTTCGGCCAGAGGAACGGATTGGTGATGACGAAGACGAAGACGGCGGTCGTGATGACGCCCAGCGGCCAGAGCCAGGTAGGGCCGCTGCCGGTGGAGGCAGCCGGCGCGGACGGCTCACCGGCACCCGCCGCTGCCAACTCGGCCTGGCCGCTGGGCAGCAGCCGTCTCCGCAGCGTCGCCGCCCACGCCCCGACGCGCGCATCCAGGGACGCACCCCAGACAGCCACCGCGATCAGCGGCAGGACCGTCGTCAGCTTGGTGCCGAACGCGAGGCCGAGCAGCAGCCCGGTCGCCATACCCCACGCGACAGCAGACCTCGGCCGCTCGATCTTGCCCAGGCGCACGCTCAGGATGGCGAGCAGCAGCGCCCCCAGCAGGAAGAACATCAGGGTCGATTCAGCCTTCGCACGGATCAGGTTCTCTTGCAGGTACGGGCTACCGGTCGCGAACCCTGCCGCGACCAGGCCACCGATCACGCCACCCACGGGGCCAGCCAGCAGCCGCACGATGCCGTACAGCAACGTCACGGCCAGGGCCGCCATCAGGCGGGCGGGCTGCCGCGCGTCGTTCAGCACGTCGTCGGCAGGAGCCAACCCCAGGCGTCGATTCTGCGCGGCCGTCTTCGCGTAGTCGTAGTTCGGGTTCTGGATGTGAAGATCGTGGCCCTGGAACCAGAGCCAACTGCCAATGACGTAGCGCAGCACCATCGGCTGGGTGCGGGTCCAGTAACTGTCGGCCCAGGCATCCGGCGACAGGTCGTGCTCAATGAACAGCGTCTGGAAGTAGCGAGTCGTCCCGATCCATTCGCCTTCGTCGGAGTCGATCTTCGCCTTCGCGTTGAAGAAGACCGTCAGCACAACCGAGAACACGGTCAGCACAACCAGCAGTTCAGCGGTCCAGCGGAGGGCGGGCGTCTGCTTCATCATCAATTCACGCCTGATATTGCGACACCGTTACGACGACGGTCAATGGGTGACCCAAACGTCCAGACACCGTAACCCTGACGCA
>JBBQBU010000188.1:0-10150 GCA_038318015.1 Chloroflexota bacterium
GCTGCTACGGCCACGCCTCCAGCGGGCCGGCATCGTCACCGTGATGGACGGCTGGTTCCTGCCCACCATCACCAACCGTGGCGGGCGCATCGTGGCCGGGAACTGCGCGCTGTATCAAGGCGTGCGGCTGGAAGTGTGGGCTGGCGCAACGCTCAGCATCGGCAACGGGACGTACCTCAACCGCAACACCGAAGTCGTCGCCTCGCAGGCTGTCACCATCGGGCGCGACTGCAAGGTGGCCCGCGACGTGCTCATCATGGACACCGACCAGCACGCGCTGCCAGGGGCCGAGTTGCAGGTCGCCCCGGTCGTCATCGAGGACCGCGTCTGGATCGGTGCGCGCGCCATCATCCTGAAGGGCGTCCAGATCGGCCATGACAGCGTCATCGGGGCCGGAGCCATCGTCACGAGGAGCGTGCCGCCATACAGCGTCGTCGTTGGGCCAGCCGCCCGCATCGTGCGGACCCTGACCCCGACCGACCCCACCCCAGT
The DNA here is from genome assembly GCA_038318015.1 of Chloroflexota bacterium. Lineage (GTDB taxonomy): Bacteria > Chloroflexota > UBA6077 > UBA6077 > JACCZL01 > JADZEM01. Next base: position 493 of record JBBQBU010000188.1, read on the forward strand.
CCCTGAGCCTGCCGCCGACCCGGCTGCCCTCTCACGTGGCGAGCCACCGCCCCGGCCGCTCGCCACGTGACCCCCGTCCGACGCCGCAGCACGCTGCCCTTCAAGCGCCCAGTCATCGGAAAGCGGCTGGCGGTCGTCGGCATCGGCCTGCTCTGGCTGCTGGCTATCACAGTCGTCGTCGGGGGTGCAGTCTGGTACTTCTGGCCCCGCCCCACGTTGGCCCGCGCCGCAACGATGCCGCCGCTGCCGCCGCGCTGGCCCACCAGCTTGCAGCTTGGCATGTCCAGCGGCGCAGACGGCGCGGCGGCCATGCGCCAGACGGCAACGTTCGGCTTTCGCTACCAGTACCTTGCTGGCGGCGTGAACACCGGCAACGGCTGGGCCACCTGGAACCCGGATGGCGGCTTCGTCACCAACTACATCCGCGAGTCGGACCGGCAGGGCATGGTGCCAGTCTTCACCTATTACATGCTCACCCAGTCGGCTCCCGGCCTGGGCCACGGCCCCAGCGAGGCCGCCGCCGTCCACACGAACACCGCGAACGCCGACACGATGCGCGCCTACTTCCAGGACGTGCGCCTGTTCTTCCAGCGTGCTGCGGCGGTCAAAGACCGGACCGTCGTCCTCCACGTCGAGCCGGACCTGTGGGGCTTCCTACACCAGCGCGGCAAGACCGACGACGCGGCCGGTATCCCGGTCATCGTTGGCGGCACCGGCCTGCCAGACCTTGCAGACCTGCCGGACAACCTGAGCGGCTTCGCGCGGGCCGTCGTGCGGCTGCGCGACCGCGAGGGGCCGAACGTGCTGCTGGGCTACCACGTCAGCAGTTGGGGCACCGGCACCGACCTGTACCTGAACACCTACCTGGGCAGCGCGGGCGACGCCACGGTGGACGAGGTGGCCCGCCGCGAAGCGCGCTTCTACCAGTCGCTCGGTGCCGCGTTCGACCTCACCTTTGCCGAGTTCACGGACCGCGACGCCGCCTTCAAGCAACACATCTACCACGACAAGGGTCGCTCGTTCTGGGACGCCGACGACTTCGCGCGGCACGTCCGCTTCCTGGCCCGCTACGTGGACCAGACCGGTCGGCGCGTCGTCCTCTGGCAGATACCATACGGCAACACCCGGATGCGGGCAATGAACAACACCTGGAACCACTACCAGGACACGCGCGTCGAATGGCTGCTGGACGACCCGAGCGGCGAACACCTACGCCAGTACGCCAACGCCGGGGTGGTGGCGCTGCTGTTCGGGCGTGGGGCAGACGGCGCGACCGACGCGTCAGATGCAGCCGGCGACGGCCTGACCGACCCGCCGGCGATCAACGGCAACGCCCGGCCGTCGCTCAACGCCGACGATGACGGCGGCTACTTCCGCGAGCGTGCCGCCAGCTACTACCGCACCGAACCGCTGCCGCTACCCTGACACGACAGGTGCGGCGGCTGGCACGCCACATCACCGGGCCGCCGAACCAGCGCGTGACTCGCGCTAGCGACCACGCCCGTCGCGCGTGTCGGTCAGCCGGTCAATGACCATCCTGACGCCGATGGCGAAACCGACGCGTCGCGCATGGGGTCCGTCAGATTGCTGTGCCGCCCAACCCTCGTTGACCGCCGGCAAGCGACAACCTATACTCAGGATGCTCAATCGGTTGTGCAGCCGCGCAACTGGGACGACGGTCGTCCTGCTCCCTGACGACGGGGCAAGGGCAAAGCGTCTAGCTCCGGCGTCTGCGTGGACGCTGCTGCTCTGGGGAGCAAGAGAAGCCGCTGGCACCGTTCGCCAGCGAGTACATGGAGGGTGACCCATGGCGAGGCACCTGTCTCGGCGCGAACTCATTGGCCGACTGGCTCTACCCGTCCTGGCGACCGCGTTCGTCGCAGCCTGCGGCGGCCAGACGGCCGCTCCGGCTGCGTCCGGGCCTTCGAATGCACCGGCAAAGCCGGCCGAAGCCGCAAAGCCCGGTGCTGAAGCGGCCAAGCCCGGCGCAACGCCAATCTACTCCAACGTCGTGGGCACTGCTGTGGCAGCCGCCAAGCCGGTCGAGGGGGCAAAGGCGACCGGTACGATGCGCTACCTGTACAACGCCACGCCCGGCGCGAACGAGAAGGTCCACCTGGACCTGATTGACCTCTACGGCAAGCTGTACCCGAACGTCACCGTTGAGAAGATCCGCGTGCCCGACGACGCCGAAGGCACCCGCAAGCTGCTCTCGATGATCGCGGCCAATGACGTGCCAGACCTGTTCTGGAACCGCCAGCGGACAGCCACGCCGTTCATCGCACGCGGCGCGCTGCTCGACCTCAAGCCGATGGTCACAGCCGACAAGATCGACCTGAACGACTACTGGCCCAGCGCCATCAAGACGTTCTCGCGCGGCGACGGGCTGTACGGCCTCCCGAACTCCGCCAGTTCAAACGCCTACTACTTCAATGCCGACCTGTACAAGGCCAGCGGCATCCCGCTGCCCTCCGAGACGGCCAAGAAGGGGCCGTGGAACTGGAATGTCCTCCAGGAACAGGCCATCAAGCTGACCAAGGGCGACGGCCCGAACAAGCAGTTCGGCTTCGACCCAGTCCTCAGCATCTACAGCGTGGACATGTTCATCTGGCAGGCTGGCGGCAAGCTCTGGGACGACGATCTGAAAGAATGCTTCCTGAACAGCCCGGAAGCTGTCGCTGGCATCCAGTTCCTGGTGGACTTCCCCACCAAGCATAAGGCGATGCCGACCAGCGCCGAGACCGGCACGTCCGGCTCCGGCGGCGCGACTGACCTGTTCGCGGGCGGGCGCACCGCGATCAAAATGGCCGGGCGCTTCGTGCTGGACACGCTCCTGAAGTCCAACTTCGAAGTCGGCATGGCCATCGCGCCGGAGGGGCCGAAGGCAAACACGACCCGTGGCGACGACCTGGCCGCCAGCATTGTCAAGAACGCCAAGAACCCCGAAGCTGCATGGGCCTACGCAAAGATGTGGACCTCAGACGACGGGCAGAAGATCGTCATGGACAGCCGCCGCAGCTTCACCGCCCGGCGCTCGTTCCTGAACAGCGACACCATGAAGACCTTCCTCCAGCCCTGGGAAGACCTGGAAACGTACAAGCTCGGCCTGGAGCGGACCGGCGTCTACGTCGCGCCGAACCACACGGGCGAGGTCAACGCCATCTTCGACCGCGAGTTGAACCTCGCATACCTCGGGGAGAAGAGCGTCAAGGATGCCACCGATACGATGAAGAAAGAGATCGACGCGGTGTTGCAGAAGCCGCTGTAGCCGCACGAAGGACATGCATCCATGGCAACCATCGCCGAGCGGCCCTCGGTGACGCGGCGCGCGGGTTTTTCGCCCCTGCGCCGGCAGGAGACCATCGCGGGCTACCTGTTCCTGCTCCCGAACATCGTCGGGTTCCTGGTCTTCTCGTCGATCCCGGTGCTGGCGACCTTTTCCATCTCGCTGCTGGACTGGGATCTGATCCGCGCGCCGCGCTTCGTCGGACTCGACAACTACATCAAACTGCTGACGGCTGATGCCGTGTTCCGGAAGGTGCTGGTCAACACCGCGTACTTCGTGGTGGGCACGGTGCCGGCCGGCATCTTCCTGAGCCTGATGCTGGCGCTGGCCATGAACGCCAACGTGCGGGGCATCGCCATCTTCCGGGCGATCTTCTTCATCCCGGTCATCTCGGCTTCGGTGGCAGTCGCCATGATGTGGCGCTGGCTCTACAACACCGATTTCGGGCTCATCAACCTCGCCCTGACCGGCATCGGTTTGCCGGCCGTGCCGTGGCTCTCCAGCACCGCCTGGGCCATGCCGGCCGTCATCATGATGGCCATCTGGAAGAACCTGGGCTACAACATGGTCATCTTCCTGGCGGGGCTCCAGGGCATCCCGGCCCACCTCCACGAAGCTGCCGCCATCGATGGCGCAAACACCTTCCAGCGGTTCCGGCACATCACCCTGCCGATGCTCGCGCCGACCACGTTCTTCGTGATGGTCATCTCGATGATCGGCTCGTTCCAGGTGTTCGACCTGGCGTTCGTGCTGACCAAAGGCGGCCCTGGCGACGCGACCAACACGATGGTGATGTACATCTACAACCAGGCGTTCCAGTTCTTCCACATGGGATACGCCGCATCGATCGCCTGGGTGCTGTTCGCGATCATCTTCCTGATCACGCTCGGGCAGCATCAGTTGCAGAAGCGCTGGGTGCACTATGAGCACGAGTAACCGACCGGCCAACGCTGACGGGAGGGGACGACATGGCAGCCAGCGTTGATGTCGGCCGGCGCGCCGATGCAGCGGCGGCAGCGCGAAGCAGCCGCCTGGGCCGGCGCATCCAATTGGTGGCGGCCTACACAGCTCTCGGGATCGGGTCGCTGTGGGCGCTGTTCCCGTTCCTCTGGATGATCTCCACCTCGCTCAAGTCCGACTCGCAGGTGTTGATCTACCCGCCAGTCTGGATTCCGAATCCGCCGGTCTGGAGCAACTACGCCGAAGTGGTGCGGCTGGTGCCGTTCGCCCGGTTCTTGATGAACACGATTATCGTGTCGGTCACGGTGACGATTCTGGAGTTAATCACGTCGTCGTTCGCCGCCTACGCCTTCGCGCGGTTGCGGTTCCCGGGCCGTGACAAGCTGTTCCTGCTCTACCTGGGCACGCTGATGATCCCTGGGCAGGTGACGATCATCCCGAACTTCCTGCTGATGAGTTGGTTGGGCTGGGTGGACACGTACGCGGCGTTGATCATTCCGGCGGCGTTCAGTGCCTTCGGGACGTTCCTGCTGCGCCAGTTCTTCCTGTCGATTCCCCCAGAGCTTGAACAGGCAGCGCGCATGGACGGGGCCAGCTACTTCCAGACGTACCGCCACATCATCCTGCCGCTGTCAGGCCCGGCCCTGGCGACGCTGGCCGTCTTCGCGTTCATGACCCAGTGGAACGCGTTCCTCTGGCCGCTGATCGTCACCAACAAGGAGGTGATGCGGACGCTGACGGTCGGCATCCGCTACTTCGGTGACGACGCCCCCGGCCAATTCAACTATTTGATGGCCGGCACCGTCATGAGCATCATCCCGATCCTCCTGGTGTTCCTATTCTTGCAGCGGTATTTTGTTCGAGGCGTCGCGCTGACCGGCATGGGCGGCCGCTAAGGTCCACGCTGCTTCGGACACGGAAAGCCCCTCCCCGGGAGTACGGGGAGGGGCCGTGGGGATCCCGCCGCAGGCGGAGGGGCCCCATGGTGGGCTGCTCCGCAGGTGAGACGCTCGCGCAGAGCGGCGCGAGTGGGGGTGCCTCACCCTGGTCAGCGACGCGGGCGAAAGGTCACGCTGACGGTCGGATTGGCGACGCTGGCCGCCGTGCATGCCGCCAGGCACAAAGCCGGGGCCGCCAAAGCCGGGGCCGCCAAAGCCGGGGCCGCCTAAAGCCGAGGCCGCGCATGCCGCCCGGCCCGCCGGGGCCTTCCTGCATCCGCTGGATCATCTGGTCGGCCCCGCTCCTGCGTCAGTTTGCCGTCCGCGACAGGCTGCTGAATCTCAGTGACGCGCTGGGCCTGCATATCCTTGCGCGTCTGCTCCAGCGCCGACTTCAGCGTGTCGGAGGAGACGCCGAGGTTCTTGGCCAGTGAGTCAATGTACTGCTGCTCGGCCGCTTCGCGCTGGTGCTGCATCTCCTGGCGCTGGTCGTCCGTCAACTGCGGGCGTTCGCCCTGGCCCTCGCCGCGCCCCGGCCGCACGGGCGGCGGTTGTCCCTGTTGAGCCACGATCTCGGTGCTGGCGGTGGTCGGCACGGTGGTCGTCCGCGCCGACGCGACGCCGAGGGTGTCGCCGACGGTGGCATGTGCGAGGAGGCCAGCCACGGTCGTCCGCTGAGTGAAAAGCGCGTCATGAAGGGTCCGTTTCAGAGTCCCCCAATGCTCGACGGGTGCTCCCCGTCTGCACCTACATCATCCGCCCACGCAGCCCGTGTCCAGGAGATTGCCGGCTGAAACATCGCTGACATCTCAGCGAACCGCGCGAGGCAGTTCCTCGCCTACGTCGCACCCGGCCCGGCCAGATTTCGGCCTCGAATGGTCGGCACGCATCTTGCACATGTCAAGTAGTACATTCTTTCTCCTGGCAGAGACATCATGATCGCGTCCTCTGAACACCGCCCTGAGAGCCTGGGTCTTGCCTGGGGCACCACCCAACAACTGTGGGCCTGCCGCATCAGCCACGTGCTGGGCCTCATCGCGATCTTGCTGATGCTGGTTTTCCTGGCCGCCTGAGGCGTACCTGCGGGTCGTGCTATGGTGCCCGCTTGCAGGTGACGCTGCCCGCGCCCGCCATCGACGATGCGCTCGACCCTACGCGCGGCTGATCTCTTTGCGGCCCCCTGTGCCATCGCCACCGCGCACCGGTGCCCCTGTGCCGACATCGTCCTGTACCGGCCCACCCCGCATCGGTGCACCCTGCGCCGACGGCCACCACTACTGTCATCCTGAGCCTGCGAAGGGTCTCACAGACAGCAGCACGCGGTGTGGGTGAGATTCTTCGCGACGCTCGCAAGCTCGCTGCTCAGGATGACATGATTGGAAGTTGCCGGCATGGCTGCATGACCGGCGCCGGAGCACCAGCATGAGATGACGGGCTGGTGAGGTTCGGGAGCAGTCCCAGCTACGCGCCGCACAGCCAGGTCGCTCGACTCTGGATGGTGAGACGCGCTGAGATGCAGGCACTCGTTACCCTCCTGTCGTCTCTCATCCCTCGTCACTCGCAAGTCGGCACTATCCTATCGCAAGAACGCTCCGATTCGTCATGATGCCGCGCTGAGATGTACAGTGGGCGGTGGAACGGCGGGGTGGACGTGTCACCCTGCGAGGAGGCACGCAGTGCAGCGTCGGCACGTGGCGTCAGCATCGGCACCAGACCGCGGCAGCCTGGGGGCAGGCCCACAGTGAGTACGGGCGGCTCGGCACCAGCGGCGCGCGGCCTGGACGCGCTCCGCATTCCCATTGTTCGGAACTTCGCCCTCGGGCGGATCGTCTCGGGGTTGGCCCAGCAGATCGTCTCGGTCGCCGTCGGCTGGGAGTTGTACGAGCGGACCGGCGACCCCTGGATGCTCGGGTTGGTTGGCGTGTTCACGCTAGCACCGTCGCTGCTGCTGATGCTGCCGGCCGGCAGCGCAGCCGACCGCTTCCCGCGCCGCAACCTGACAATCATCGCAGCGGTCATGACCGGGCTGGCATCGTTCGGGCTGGCGGCGCTGTCGTGGCAGCAATGGCCCGCCGAATGGGTCTTCGCCATCCTGGTGGCGCTGGGAGCCGCTCGGGCAATCTCCGCCCCGGCAGCGGGCGCGATTCTGCCGCAGTTGCTGGAGCCGCGCCAGTTCACGAACGTCAACACCTGGCTGATCTCGTGCATGCAGCTTGCGTCGATCCTCGGGCCGGCCGTCGGCGGCATGCTGATCTACCTCTCAAACGACGCGCTGACCTCATACCTTGTCGCCGGCGTGTTCCAGTTCGCCTTCGTCGGGCTGCTGGCGACGCTGCCGTCGGTGCCGCCGCCAACCGTGACCGGCGGCGTACGCGACGCCCTGGCGAACATCTTCGGCGGGTTCGCGTTCATGTGGCGCACGCCGGTCTTCCTGGCGGCGATCACACTGGATCTGTTCGCCGTGCTGCTCGGCGGGGCCGTCGCGCTGATGCCGGTCTACGCGAAGGACATCCTGATGGTTGGGCCGGGCGGCCTGGGCATCATGCGGGCCGCGCCCGGCGTCGGTGCGATGTTGAGCATGCTGCTGGCCGCGCGGATGCCGCCGTGGGAGCGGCCGGGCCGGGTGCTGCTGTACGTCGTGGGAGGCTTTGGCCTCGCCACCATCGGGTTCGGCCTGTCGCACAACCTGTGGCTGTCGCTGGCCTGTCTCTTCATGGTCGGCGCGACTGACTCCATCAGCATGGTCATTCGCCAGACGATGATGCAGGCACTGACGCCTGACGCACTGCGGGGCCGGGTCGCCAGCGTGAACTCCCTGTTCATCGGCTTCTCGAACGAACTCGGTGCCTTCGAGAGCGGCGCGGTGGCGGGCCTCTTCGGGCCGATCTTCGCCGTTGTGAGCGGCGGCATCGGTACCCTGGTGGTCGTGGCAACCGTGGCCCTGAAGTGGCCAGTCATCCTGCGTGTGCCGCCGCTGCACACCCTGAGGCCGGCCGACCTGTCGAAGGCGGCACCTGCTCCGGCTGCGCCCGCCGAGGCACCGCGCGAGCCGGCCGGCGTGCGGTTGCCCGGCGCCTGAGCGGACGACGACGTGACGAGCGAGCCGCCGGCCGAGCCTGTCCGCACGGGCCGGCGTGGCGGCTTGATCGTGCCGGTGCCGGAGGTCGAGGCGGCGTGTAGCCTGCTACCCGCGCCGTGCCTCCCTGTCTGGCAGGCCGGGGTGCCGGCGCACGTCACGCTGTTGTTCCCGTTCCACACTGCCGACGCCCTCGGCCCAGACGGCCTGTCGAAACTTGCGGCGCTCTTCGCATCGCTGACACCGGTGCGCGCCAGTTTCGACCAGATCGACCGGTTCCCGGACATCCTGTACCTGTGCCCCGAGCCGCGCGGCTGGTTCCTGGACCTGACCCGTGCATTGGCCGCACACTTCGGCCTGTCGCCGTACGGCGGCCTGCACGCGGACATCGTGCCGCACCTGACGGTGACGCGCCACCCTGACCCGGCCATCCTGGGGGCCGTCGAAGCCAGGCTGCGACCGACCCTGCCCGTCGTCACCGACGTGTACGAAGTCTGGCTGATGGAAGAGGAGCCGGACGGCCGCTGGCACCGCGCGGCCGTCTTCCCGCTGTTGGGTACAGCCAGCGCGCCCGCCCCGACAAGCCTGCCCGACGCAGCGGACGCACCCGGCTGACGCTGCCTCCGCGACAGCAACCACGCCGCCCCTAACCAGACACGGAGCATGCTGCTATGAAGATCACCGACGTTCGCGCGATCCCCCTGGCGATCCCCACCGGCGACGCCGAGCGGCACTCCCCGTGGTGGGGCCGGCAGGCCAGGCAGGTCATCGTGCTGGTAGAGACGGACGAGGGACTGACCGGGCTGGGCGAAGCGTTCGCGATGGGCGGGCAGGCACCCGTCTGCCACGTCATTGACGACGCGCTGCGGCCGTTGCTACTCGGGCACGACCCGACCCGCATCGCGTTCCTGTCTGATGTGCTGCAACGGAGTACGGCCGGCTACGGGCGGCGCGGCATCGGCATGCACGCCGTTAGCGGCGTCGAGATTGCGCTCTGGGACATCCTGGGGAAGGCGCGCAACCTCCCGCTCTACGACCTGCTTGGCGGCCTGACCCGACCGACCATGCCGGCCTACGCGAGTCTGCTGCGCTACAACACGCCGGCCGACGTGGCGACGGCCTGCGAGGGCCGCGCCGCCGCCGGCTTCCGGGCGATCAAGCTGCACCAGACCGATGTCGCCAGCACCCAGGCTGCGCGCGAGGCAGTCGGGCCGGACGTGGCGCTGATGCTGGACACCAACTGCCCCTGGACGCCCGCCGAGGCGCTGGCAATGGCGCGCGCGCTGACCCCCTACAACCTGGCGTGGCTGGAAGAGCCGATCTGGCCGCCGGAGGATTATGACGCGCTGGCGGCGCTGCGGCGGGCGATCCCGATGCCGCTGGCCCTGGGCGAGAACG
>JBBQBU010000189.1:0-10143 GCA_038318015.1 Chloroflexota bacterium
GCCGGCGTCCGGCGCACAACTCGAAGCGCCCGGCCAGATTCAGGTCTGGTTCACGGAGGCCGTTGAACCGACCTTTAGCGTGCTCGAAGTGCTCGACGTGAGCCGCAAGCGCGTTGATCTGCAAGACACCCACGCCGCCCCCGGCGAGCCTCGCGCGCTGCTCGTCTCCGTGCCGGCACTGCCCGACGGCACCTACATGGTGGCGTGGCGGGCACTGTCTTCCGTGGACGGGCACGTCACGCGGGGCGTCTTCCCGCTGGTCGTCGGCGCGGGCGGCCTGACGATCACGGTCGAAGATGAGCCGGTCGCGCTGCCGAACCCGCTCGACGTTGCCGCACGCTGGGTCGTCTACACCGGGTCGCTGGCGCTGGCCGGCGGCTTCATCTTCCGCCTGCTGGTCGCGCGGGTGGCGCTGCGCCGATTGACGGCCCCGGCCCTCGCGGCGGCCTTCGACGGGCGCGTGCGCCGGTACGGCCTGCTGATCTGTGCGGCCGTGGCGCTCTCCATGCTCTTGGGAATCCTGGTGCAGGCTGCGAATGCGGCCAACGTCGCCATCTGGGAGGCGGCCGGCGCGCCGTTCGTGCGCCTGCTCGGCACCCAGGTCGGCACGGTCTGGCTAGCTCGGCTGGGCAGCGTGGCCGTGCTGGCGCTCCTGCTCTGGCGCGCGCCGGCCCGCCTGCTCGATTGGAGCGGGCTGGCGGTAAGCAGCGCCCTGCTGCTGGCGATTAGCTTCATCAGCCACGCGGCGGCGGTGCCAAACGGCGTCTGGCTGGCCCTCCTGATGGACTGGCTGCACCAGTTCGCGGCGGCGGCCTGGGTCGGCGGCCTGTTCTCGTTCGTGCTGTTGCTGCTTCTGGCGCGCACCGCCTTGCAGGACGAGGCCCGCACGCGCTTTGTGGCGGACGCTGTGCCGCGCTTCTCGTCGCTGGCGCTGGCGGCCGTCTTCGTCCTGGCGCTGACCGGCTATTTCCACTCCTGGCTGCAAGTGAAGACGCCGAGCGCGCTCGGCACGCTGTTCGGCGGTGCCCTCGTCGTCAAGCTGCTGCTGATCGCGCCGATGCTCGTGCTCGGGGCGATGAACCTGTTGATCGCGCGGCCGAGCCTGGGCCGGCTGACGGCCGGCCGGCGTCGCGGAAAGTCCGCGACAACTGTGGACGGCGTACCCCTGGTGCAGGGCTTCAATCGGGCAATCGTGGCCGAAGCGGTGCTTGCACTGGGCGTGCTGCTGGCGACCGGCTTCCTGACCTCGGTGCAGCCGGCGCGCGAGGAGTACGCCCGGAGGGTCCGGCCAGTCGAACTGGTCGGGCAGGCCGAGGATGTTAGCATCCGTCTCCAGATCACCCCCGCCCGGCCCGGTCCGAACCAGTTCGTCGCGTTCGTTGACGGCAACGTCGCGCCGCCCAACGAGGTGCAGCGACTTCAGCTTCGGTTCACGAACCTTGACGACGACCTGGGTGCCAGCGCCCTGGTTCTCACGCCGCGCCCCGAAGGCGGCTTCGGCGCGGTCAGCACGAACGTGACGGTAGACGGCACCTGGCAGGTCGAGGTGGTGGTGCGCCGGCGCGGCCTGGACGACGTGCGGACGGCGTTCCGCGCGCCGATCACGACGCCGGACCTTGCCGCGCAGCCGCCGTCGCTCGACGCGGTGCCGGACCCGCTCGGCTTCTCACCCCGCCAGTGGATCTCGATGATGCTGATGGCGCTCGGGCTGGCGCTGGCCTACTGGATTTCCCGGACCCGCGACGTTCGCAAGCGGGAGCGCCTCACCCTGTACGCCGCGAGCATGGCGGTGGCCTTCATCGGCGGGGTGCTCTACGCCCGAGCGACGGTCGTGCCGCGCCTGCCCACCGACATTCGGGGCTTGCAGAACCCGTTCGCGCCGGACACGGCATCTATCGCGCGGGGCCGCGACATCTATGAGCAGACCTGTGCGTCCTGCCACGGGCTGACCGGGCGCGGCGACGGACCGCTGGCGGCCAGCCTGCGGCCGCGCCCGGCCGACTTCCGCGTGCACATGGCTGCCGGCCACACTGACGGAGAACTGTTCACGTGGCTGTCGCGCGGGGTGCCGGGCACGGCCATGGCCGGCTTCGAGAGCCAGTTGTCGGAGACGGATCGCTGGCATACCGTCAACTACATTCGTGGCTTCGCGCCGTCCTCGGAGTAGCCGCCCCATCCATCGCGGGCCAGCGCCACGCGTGTGCGCCCCGAACTGCGTATCTGCGAATGCGGCAGTTCGGGTGCGTGCGGCAGTATCATGCGGGCACGTCATGATCGACGCGAGGAGGCTACGAGGTGCGAGACCTCCGTATCTTACTGGTCGACGACCACGAGGTCGTGCGGTTAGGTCTCAAGGCTCTACTCAGTCGCCACCCGCGCTTTGAGATCGTCGGTGAGGCGGGCAACGCCGACGAGGCGGTTGCCAGGGCGCGCGTCCACAAGCCGGACGTGATCGTCATGGACATCCGCCTGCCCGGTAAGAGCGGCATCGACGCGACCCGTGAGATCGTCGCCATCCTGCCCGAGACGAAGATCATCATCCTGACCTCATTCGCCGACGACGACCTGCTTATGGAAGCTGTCGCAGCGGGCGCGACCGGCTACGTGCTGAAGCAGATCGGGTCGGACGACCTTGTGCGGTCGCTGGAAGCGGTCGGGCGGGGCGAGGCGCTGCTCGACCCGGCCATGATGAACAAGGCATTCGCCCGCCTGCGCGAGGCCGCCCGCAAGGATCGCGGCGAAGCGTTCAAGATGCTGACCGAGCAAGAGGGCAAGATCATCGCGTTGGTGGCGCGCGGCCTGACCAACCGCGAGATTGCCAACGAACTGTTCCTGTCCGAGAAGACGGTGCGGAACTACGTGTCGTCGATCCTGGGCAAGCTGGGGCTGTCGCATCGGGCGCAGGCCGCCGCGTACGCCGTGGAACACGGGCTACCCAGCGGCAACCAGCGCGACTAAGGCAGCGCCACAGTGAAGCGGTGCGTACTGGGCAGGACGTGGCGACGCTGAGGCCCCTCTCAATGCTCTACCCGCTCACGGTACTCGTCGCGGTCGCTATCGCCACCTGGGCGTTCGTCTACGGCGATCAGCCGGTCATCCTTGATGCGGCCGGATACGTCGAACTGGCGAAGGCAATCGTGGCTGGCGGGCCGGGCGCGTTCGCCAGCGATACCCGCACCTACGGCTACCCGGCCTTCCTGGCCGTCATCATACGGGTCGTCGGGCAGGATGTCGTCGATGTGCAGACTGCCGTCTTTGTCGTGCAGCTTGCGTCGCTACTTGCCGCGGCCTGGATCGGCGCGCGCCGGATTGGTGGCGCGCTCGGTCTTGATGGCGTCGGGCCGGCCATCTTCGTCGCGACGGCGGCCAATCCGTTTCTCTTGATCAACGCGGTGCAGGTGCTCACCGAGTTGCCGGCGACCGTCCTGCTCTACGTGGCTGTGGCTCTCAGCCTGCCCCAACAACATGCGGAGCGTCCCACGCAGGTCACGCTGCTGGCAGTCTGTGCGCTGCTCTGTGCCGGGCTGGCCGTGATGGTACGGCCCGCCAGCCTGATCATGGTGCCGGTCGTTGTCGGCATCTGGGTCGTGCGCGCCCGCGTCTTCCGTGATGTCCCGTGGAAAGCCCTGCCGGTTGGCCTGCTCGCCCTCGCGCTGCCGTTCGTGCCGCAAGTCTTGAGCAATCAACGGGCGTTCGGCGTCGCGAGCCCGCTGATCGTCAGGAGCTTGTACACGGACATGATGGTGGTGGGCTTCGAGTACGCGAAGACAGCGGCCCTCGTCATACCCGGTGCGCCCACCGCCCTGAGCTACCACAACCCCTTTCGACCGCCGCCGGAGCTGACCATAAGGCAGGTGATCCTCGAACGGCCGGACCTGTTCCTGGGCACGCTGGCCGTGCATACCTTCGCGCTGCTCGATCAGGACTATGCGTTCACCTACATTCGAGATGTCGATCCGTGGCACCGCTGGCCCCTCTCGACCCTGAGCAACCTCTTCTTCCTGGGAGCCATCGTAGGCCTCGTCGTCGGGCTACGCCGGACGGCCAATGCGCCGCCAGCGACCATCAATCGACGACGATTCGCGTTGCTCGCGCTTGGCGCTGCCGCCCTGTCAGTGGTCGCGGTCTATGTGCCGACGCAAGTCGAGAACCGCTACGCGCTGCCGCTGTATCCGCTACTGGCGGCGCCGTTCGTGATCGCGGTCTCGCGCATCTCGGTTGCGGTGCCAACGGCGGGGGCGTCGCGGCTGGCGCTCGGCGCGACCGTCATCGCTATCTGGCTGGGCGGAGCCGCCATGTTGTCGGTCTGGCTCCAGGCGCAGGCGCCGATGCTGGTGGCGCTGCGCGAAGGGAGCATCGGGCCACGGGCCATCGCGCAGCGCGTGCGACCGGCGGCAGGACCGACTCCATCACCCGGCCCCACGGCACCGCCAGCCCGGGAAGTCCCCCTGGCGACCTACCTGGCCGACCTTCCGAAAGACCTCACCGCGAAGCGCCTGGCAGCATTCGACGTGACCGTCACGAACGCTGGGCACGAGATCTGGAACGTGCAGGGAGCGTACCCGGTCAACGTCGCGGCCCGCTTCGTTGCGCAGACGACCGAACTGCACGAGCGCGTCAAGGGCGTGATGCGGGACAGCCAGTCCGTCGCGTTGCCGAACGACGTGGCCCCGGGCGAGTCCGCCACCGTGCGCTTGCAGATCACGGCCCCGCCGGTGCCGGGTCGCTACACGTTGCGGGTCCACGTCACCCGGGCCGGCCTACCCGACTCCGACACCGTCATCGAGCGTCTCGTGCGGGTCGTGACCGGGCGATAAGGCTCGTCACCCGTCACTCGGCGTCAAACTCTGGCGAGTCTGTGTCCACTATGCCACTGCGGAGTGCCTCGCGGGCAGAACGGGCGAGCGTTTCGTAACGCGCCCGCATCCGATCCAGGTCCCTGTCGGTCAGCTCTTCCAGGTCGAGCAGCGCGTTGTGCGCCCCGTTCACCGTGCGGATCAACTCGTCAAGCTTGAGTTGCACGGCGGCGCTCTCACGATTCTGGGTGTTCTGGATCAGGAACACCATCAGGAACGTCACGATGGTCGTACTGGTGTTGATGACCAGTTGCCAGGTGTCGCTGAAGCCGAAGACTGGCCCGGTGACGACCCATACCACGATGGTCAGGGCCGCCAGGAGGAAGGCGGCCGGGTGCCCGGCCGCGTGGGATGTCCAACGGGCGAAGCGAGCGAAGATAGACGACGGGTACGGCTGTTGCACGGTTGCCTCCTGCACGCCCTCCATTGTGGAAGATCGGCGCGATACGGAGCGTACCGGCGATGAGACGCGCGCTCGACCAGGTTAGGTCGGGGCCGACCCGCCGTCCGGTCGGCGGCGTCTCTCGGCGCCCGGGGTCGCCAACGGCTTTGACGGCGGCGCAACCTGACGGACGGCCTCGGCAAGATGGTCGGCACCGGCGGCCTTCAGCCGATACTCGCCGCCAGCGTCACGCACGAGGCGCTCCACGTGCACATCAGGCATCGACGCCAGCGCGATCAGTCCGGCACCAATGGCGATGACGGCATCGGTTGCCTGTCGGATGCTGGCGGCATCAAGTTGGCTCAAGTCCAGCACGAGCACATCGGGCCGAACCCGTTCGATCACTTCAGGCTCGAAGACTTTGCCTTCGACCGACAAGTACGGCGAGCGACTCAGGTAGGCCACCAGTTGACGGCGGACGACCTCGTGCTGACTGATGACGAGCGTGCGAATCGTCGGCTCTGCTGCCAGGCGAGCACGGGTATCTGTATTGTTGCCCATGACAGCATCAGCCTCCGACAGTCCCAGCCGGGAGGCTCCGGGTGGGGAACCTTCGACCAGCTATACAGTTAGAGTACGCTGCAAAGGGCGGCCTTGATATGTGTCGGATGTCCTGATCTCACCGGGACAGGTCGTCCCCCTTTGCGGTGGCCACCGTTTTTGATGTGCTGCCGTGTGCGCCGGGTCGGCCTCGGCTCCCGCTTCCTCGTCTCGCACTACAATGCAGGTGCTACGCCCGCTGTTGGGCGGGCCAACGTGCGATGGAGGGACGCAATGCCCCGCATGACCGGCGGCGAGGCCCTGGTGGAGTCGTTGAAGCGCGAGGGCGTGGACACCGTTTTCGGGCTTCCTGGGATTCAACTCGACTGGGCGTTCGACGCCCTCTACGCCGAGCGCGACAGCATCCGCGTAGTCCACACGCGCCACGAGCAGGCGACGGCCTACATGGCCGACGGCTACGCCCGCACGACCGGCAAGGTCGGCACGTTCATCGTCGTGCCGGGGCCGGGCGTGCTGAACGCCGCCGGCGCGCTGGCGACGGCCTACGCCGTCAACTCGCCGGTGCTGTGCATCACTGGCCAGATCCAGTCTGACCTGATCGACCAGGGGCGCGGCGTCCTGCACGAGATCGACGACCAACTCGGCATGCTGCGCCATGTCACCAAGTGGAACGCCCGCGCGATGACCCCGAATGAGGTGCCGCTCGTCGTGCACGAGGCGTTCCGACAGCTACGGAGCGGCCGGCCGCGCCCGGTCGAGATCGAGATTCCGCCAGACATCCTTCAGCGCGAGGCCGACGTGGAGCTTCGGCAGCCGTACGCTCCGGACAAGAACCCCGGCGACCCGAGCCTGTTGGAGCGCGCCGCCGAGCTGCTGGGCAAGGCCGAGCGCCCGCTCATCATCGCGGGGGGCGGGGTGCTGTCGGCGGAAGCCTGGGAAGAGCTCCGGGCCGTCGCCGAACTGCTGGATGCGCCGGTCGTGCTCACGTCGAACGGGCGCGGCGCGCTCTCGGACCGGCACCCGCTGTCGGTGTTCCAACTGGCCCTGAGCGAACTCCTGCCAACGTCCGATGTCGTCCTCGGCGTCGGCACGCGGATGCTCGGGTACGGCAATGCGCCGGCCCACGCTGCGCCCGGTGCCCAGATGATCCGCATTGACGCCGACGCCACTCAACTGACGCGGACCGTCGTCGCAAACGTCGGCATTGAGGCCGACGCGAAGCTGGCCCTGGCCGACCTTGCCGAGCGCATCGGCAAGCACAACCGCAAGCGCGCCTCCCGCCGGGAAGAAGTGGCCACCATCAAGGGCATTCTGACGGACACGCTGAACGCGGTGCAGCCACAGGCTGGCCTGGGCCTGGCGATCCGCCACGCCGTCCCCGACGACGCTATCCTGGTGGATGAGAGCACCCAGGTCGGCTACTGGGGACGCAATGGCATCCCTGTCTACGAGCCGCGCAGCTACGTGTCGTCCGGCTACCAGGGCACGCTCGGCTACGGCTTCCCGACGGCGCTCGGCGCGAAAGTTGGCAACCCGGACCGCAAGGTTGTCTCGTTCAGCGGCGACGGTGGCTTCATGTTCAACGTGCAGGAGCTTGCCACGGCGGTGCAGCACAACATCGGCGTCGCCATCGTGGTCTTCGACGACGGCGCGTTCGGCAACGTGCGGCGCATCCAGCGTGAGTCGTTCGGCGGACGCACCATCGCGTCGGACTTGAAGAACCCGAGTTTCACGGAACTGGGCAAGACCTTCGGGATGCCGTCCGTGCAGGCCGACGGGGCCGACGCGCTCGAAGGGGCGCTGAAGGAAGCGATGACGGAGCAGGGGCCGGTGATGATCCATGTGCCGGTCGATGTGATGCCGAACTTCGCGCGCGAGCTGCGTGAAGCCCTGGCGGCCGGCAAGAGCCTGACGAGCGCCGGTCGCTAGTGCGGCATCTCAGTGCCACCGAGGAACCCCTCACCCCCCGCCCCCTCTCCCGTGCGCGAGAGAGGGGGAGTCTCACCGAACACGTCGCTCTTTCATCGTCTGTGGTGTCCCGAGGGGACATGGATGCCTCGGACTGACAGATGTCCACCATTGTCGGCAGGGCCATCGATACCATGGCCCTCATTCCGATCAAACAGACGCCCTCATCCACACGACAGCGAGGTTTGTGCATGACGAACGGCTACCATCAGGGGCAGCTTGGCTCATTCCGGGGGATCTTTGCGATCCCGGTCACGCCGTTCACGGGTGACGGCGCTCTCGACCTGCCGTCGCTGCGGCGCTGCGTTGAGTTCTGCATCGTGGCGGGGGCCGGCGGTGTCGTTGCGCCCGTCAACGCCAGCGAGTTCTTCACCCTGACCGAATCCGAGCGCAAACAGGTCGTCGAGACCATCGTGGAGCAGACCAACGGCCGGGTGCCGGTCGTCGCTGGCGTCAGCGGCTCGTCCACACAGGTGGCTGTGGAGATGGCCCGCCACGCCGGCCAGGCAGGTGCCGACTCGGTGATGGCGATGCCGCCGTTCGTGCGCCACCCCGGCCCGGACGAGATCGTGGAGTTCTACGGGGCGGTGGCGCAGGCGGCCGGCGTGCCGGTCTGGATTCAGGATTATGTCGCGCCGATGGGCACGCCGATGGCTCCGCCACTGCTGGCAAAGCTGCTGCGCGACATCCCAGGCGTGGAATATCTGAAGGAAGAGACGGCCATCGCGCCCCAGGTGATGACCGTCGTCAAGAACCTGGCGGGCGACGCGCTGAAGGGCATGATGGGCGGCATGGCCGGGCGCTACTTGCTGGACGAGTACGCGCGAGGTGCCTGCGGCACGATGCCCGCCTGCGAGGTGACCGACGCCCACGTGGCCGTCTGGAACGCGCTGGAGCGCGGCGACCAGACCGAGTCGCGGCGGCTGTTCCGCGAGATCCTGCCGCTGCTCAACATTGAGGCGATGTACTCGTTCGTCGTCTACAAGGAAGTCCTCTACCGGCGGGGCATCATCGCCTGTCCGAAGTCTCGGGCGGCCGGCTCCCCCACCCTTGACGAGGTCGCCAGCCGCGAGCTT
Organism: Chloroflexota bacterium; assembly: GCA_038318015.1. GTDB lineage: Bacteria > Chloroflexota > UBA6077 > UBA6077 > JACCZL01 > JADZEM01. The sequence goes on from JBBQBU010000189.1 coordinate 8,844, forward strand.
GACCTGATCCTGAGCGATCTGGCTCCGCTGCTGACGGCCACCATTCCCGCAACCGTAGGTGCTTGATGACTGACCATGCGCAGAACCCCCTCGAACTCCCGAACGACCCGCCCGGCTGGGAGGGCGCAACCGAGACGCTGCACCGCATCGCCTCGCAGGACGGCGACGCCGTAGCCTGGTTCTGCCCGGAGATCGGCGGCAACACCATTGCGTACGCCGTAAAGGCTGGCGGGCGCTGGGTCCAAGTATTCGACATCGGCTCGCCGGCGCAACTGCGCGAGACGCCCTCACGGTATGGCCTGCCGATCCTCTTCCCGTTCCCCGGCTCGATGCGGACGGGCAGCTACCAGTGGGGCGGCCAGGAGCACACGGTGCCGCCGACCTACCCCGGCGGCTCGGACGTGGTGATCCACGGTTTTGCTCACATCCGCCCGTGGCAGTTCTGGGAGAATAGCGGCGACCGGGCGTTGCTGGTGTTCAGCACGCCTGAGAGCCTGGACCCGGACCGCGCCGCGAGCTACCCGTTCTCGGTGCGCCTGACCCACGAGGTCAGCCTGGGGCCGGACGGCCTGACGTCCACGATGATCGCGGAGAACCAGGGGACGGAGGCCGCGCCGCTGGCGTTCGGTCTACACCCGTACTTCGGGGAGGACGTGCTCGGCGACCGGTCGCAGACGCAGGTGGAGTTGCCCGGTGCTTCGGCGCGCAGCCGCACGAACGACACCCCACCGCAGATGTCCGGCGACAAGGAGCCGGCTCCGGCCGGGCCGGTCGCCATCGTGCCGCTGGGCGAGACGATGATTGCGAGTCGGACGGACTTCCCGCCTGCGCCGGCGGTCGCCCGCATCGTGAACCTGCCGCCGCTCGGTGGACACAGCGGCTGGACGATCGAAGTCAGCATGGACGAGGGCTACCGCGACTTGCTGCTGTTCGCCCCGCCGACGTCGCCGTCAATCTCGATTGAGCCGCAGTCGCACATGCCGGGCGGCGCATCGTTGCCGGAGGGTCACCCCGAAGGACTGATCGGGCTGGAGCCTGGGGCGACGCTGCGCGCCACGGCAATCATCAGGCTGGTGCCGCCCGCCTGACGGGACGTGTGGCCCTCACCCCCGACGTGCGGCCCTCACCCCCGGCATGCGGCCCTCACCCCCGACGCGCGGCCCTCACCCCCGACGTGCGGCCCTCACCCCCGACGTGCGGCCCTCACCCCCGACGTGCGGCCCTCACCCCCGGCAAACGGCCCACACCCCCCCCCAAACGCCCGACCCCCCCGCCACCGCGACGCACCCCCCCCGGACGG
>JBBQBU010000190.1:0-10117 GCA_038318015.1 Chloroflexota bacterium
GACGCCGTGCGCCTCCTGTGCCGCCACGCCAGACGACGCCCACTCTTCGATGAATGGCAACGAGTACGGCACGCGGCTGGGGGCGCGCCCACTGCCGCCAGTGTACAGGTACAGGTGCGGCCGAATCAGCGGATTGTCGAAGTCGCCCGTCTGGAAGCGCACGCGCAGGCTGCCCCGGACCGTCTCGTGCTGGCCCTTCATCTCGTCGTAGGTGACGTGGACGCCCCGGTCGGCCAGGATGCGTAGGCCACCCTCAATGCCCTCAGCAGCAATGAGTGCGCGGAAGTCGCCGAACTGGCAGCCGACATGGCGCAACAGCGTCAGGAACGGACTGGACGGGTAGCCGTAGATGGCGCGCTCGACGAGCGCCACGAGCCGCTGCTCACGTCGCTGCAACTGGTCGCCGATGCGGGCGCGGGCCGCGTCGGCTGTCAGCGGGGTACGGATGTAGGCCGGCAAGTCCCGTGCAAGGCGGGCCATCGCAGCCACGAACTCGCCCGTCTCGTGGGCACGATGCGCCAACGAGCGCACCGCGTGGAAGGGCAGGGGCAACGGGCAAGCTCCTGAAGCGTCGGTCGAAACTACCACGGTGCATACACGAGGCACACACTTCTGTCGTGTTAGGGTAGCGCACCTGGCAGGCTGTCGAACACGCAACCTCAGGTTCGGGGAGGCGGCCTAGCGTCTTGCGGGGCCAGCACGACCGGCCGTGGATGTCACTCCACGACCCGTAACCGGACGTGCCGCACCCGCAACCCAGGCGGGCGAACCAGCGGTTCGCCCCTACGAAATATCCGAACGGGCGGGGTTGCTCGCACCGGCGCACGGCTGCGCGCTATCGTCGTGGGTGCATGGCGCTGGCACACCGACGTGGTCGCCAGACGCCCGTATGGGAGGCAACGCATGGCCAACCGCTCCGTGGCGGAACTCCGTCAGGTGACAGAGACCATCTTTACGGCGGCAGGCGCCCCCGCCGACCTCGCAACTGAAATGGCCGACGCGCTCGTCGGCGCAAACCTCGCCGGTCACGACTCGCACGGCGTCATCCGCATCCCCGCCTACCTGAAGATGATCGCCGAAGGGCAGTTGATCCCCGACGCCCGTCCGGAAGTCGTCAAGGAGACGGCGACGACCGCGCTGGTCGATGGCAAGTGGACGTTCGGGCATGTCGCGGCGAAGTACGGCACCAGCGTCGCCATCAAGAAGGCGAAGGAGGCCGGCTCGGCAGTGGTATCCGTGGTGCGGGCAAACCACATTGGCCGGCTCGGCCAGTGGGCCAGCCAGGCTGCCGCCGAAGACGTGATCGCGATGGTGGTGGTGGGCGGCTCCGGCGGCTCGTCGCGTGGCGGCCGAGGCTCGGCGGCACCGTTCGGCGGCGCGGAACCGGCGTTCTCAACCAACCCCATCGCCATCGGTATGCCCGGCGGCGAAACGCCCGACATGCTGATCGACTTCGCCACGACGGTGGTTGCCGAGGGCAAGCTCCAGGTTGCCCGCGCGAAGGACGTGCCGGTACCGCCCAACTCGATCCTCGACAAGGACGGCAACCCGACCACCAACGCCCTCGACTTCTACAACGGCGGCATGCTGCTGCCGTTCGGCGGGCACAAGGGGTACGCCCTGGCGATGTTCGTCGAGATGCTCGGCGGGGCGTTCTCACCCGGCGATGAGATCAACGGCGAGGGCCGGCGCGGCGCGGCGGTCATCTGGGCGGTGGACGCCTTCGCCTTCCGCAGCAAGGAGTCATACGAGCAGAACGCCGACTTCGTGATGCAGCGGGTCAAGAAGATCAAGCCGGCCCCGGGCTTCAAGGAAGTAATGATCCCCGGCGAGCCAGAGGCCAACTCGACAGCCGAGCGCGTACAGGACGGCATCCCCGTTGCTGACGCCACCTGGGACCAGATCGTCGCAGGCGGCAAGTCGGTCGGCGTGGATGTCGAGGCGCTCGTCAAAGCATAACGTCGCATCCCTCACCCCCGAACCCCTCTCCCGCGCGCGGGAGAGGGGACTGCTGCGCCGTGGAGAGCGTCGAGATGACCGACAGGCCGGCCGGGCCACTCCGCTTGAGCGACAACCGGCGGTATCTGGTGGATGCCGACGGCCAGCCGTTCTTCTTCTTCGCTGATACAGCATGGTCCATTGTGTGGAAGGGCACGCCCGAGGAGTGGCGTATCTACCTTGCCCACCGGCGCGTACAGGGCTTCTCGGTGTTGCAGGTCAACCTGCTGCCGTGGCGCTGGCACCTCACCGACGTTGCGGGCAACCGCCCGTCCGCAGATCGGGCCGACCTGGGAACAGGCACTCGCGTTGCCAGGGGCCGCACAAAACGCCCTGGCGGCAACGTTCCTGCGCGGCCGGCCATGGCCCCGCCTACGCCCGTCCCCCGAACGCGCCCGCTCGGTGTCCCGCGAGACGCCTCGGGAGCGGCAGCCAGCCTGCGCCATCGTCCCAGACGACTGCTGGCTGGTGTACCTCCCCGAAGGCTCGGCCGATGTGGAACTGCTCGGCGTGGAGAACGGCAACTGGCAGGCGCGTTGGTTCGATCCGCGCAGCGGCACCGAGCGAGACATCGGTGCGGTGACAGTGCCGGAGGACAGCATCTGGCAGACGCCGCGCCCCTCACCTGAGGACTGGGTGCTGATCCTCGACACCTGCTGACCGCTCGGTGCGTCGTCCAGCCGGGCGGTCACGCGGGAGGCGGTGTCAGGTGGACCCATCGCTCCGTGCGACTGCTCTCAAGGATCGCCTCAACCAGGTGCATGCCATATGCGCCGTCCTCCAGGCTGGCGACCCACGGACGGCGCTCGGCCTCCTGCACCTGCTCGTAGAAGCCACGGACGACGTTCGCCAGTGCGTCCGGCCAGCCCTCGGCATGGCCGGCTGGCAGCCGCGACAGGCTCGGGAGCTGCGCCTGCCCAGGATTGCGCTGCAACGTCTGGCTCGGGCCGGTGCGGGAGCCGCGCCAGAGCAGTTCACTCTCTTCGGAGCACCACGCCAGCGCGCCGCTGCCGCCGTCCACCTGGAGCGACAGACGGTTCTTGCGGCCGGCGCTCACCTGCGACACGGTGAACGAGCCTCGCGCCCCGTTCTCGAAGCGCACCAGCACCGACGCGAAGTCCTCCGTGTCGATAGCGACCGGCGTCCGTTCGGAGTCATCGGCGCTGGCAGCGCGCTGGAACGTCTCAATCGGCCCGTCAGGGCGCTGGCGCGTCTGGAACAGGGTGCCCAGGTCGGCCATGACGCTGACGATGCGCGAGCCGGTCAGGTGCTGCGCCAGGTCCATCCAGTGCGACCCGATGTCGCCGATGACGCGCGTGGTCCCGCCCTGCGTCGGGTCCAGCCGCCAGTTCCAGTCGGTATCAAACAGCAGCCAGTCTTGCAGGTAGCTGCCGTGGACCGCATGCACCGCCCCGATCTCGCCACTGGCGATCATGGCGCGCATTTCCTGGGCTTGCGGAAAGCCCCGGTGGTTGAAGTTGACGGCGGTTGGCACGCCGGTCGCTGCCGCCAGCCGCACAAGGTCGTCGGCCTCGGCAGCCGTCATCGTCAGCGGCTTCTCGGAAAAGCACGCCTTGCCGGCCTCGATGATGGCGCGATTGACCGGGTGATGCAAGACGTTCGGCGTGCAGTTGTGGACCACGTCGATATCGGGATCAGCCACCAGCGCGCGATAATCGGCGTAGGCGCGGGGGATGCCCAGCGCCGCGGCGTGCTGGTGCGCGCGCTCAGATGTGGAGCTTGCGACGGCCACCACCTCCGCCTGTGGGATGCGGCGGATCGCGTCCACGTGCGCCGCCCCCACGAACCCGATGCCGACGACACCGACCCGTAACCGTCCCTGCCGTCCCGCCATCAGACGGTCGCCACGATGAACAGCCGGCGGAACGGGTAGAGCGTGTGCCCGTTCGGGCGCTCCGAGTAGGCCGCGCGCAGCCGCCGGGCGTACTCGTCCAGGTAGACCGCCCGCTCGGCGTCGCTCAGGCCGTTCAGGATCGGGCGCAGGCCGGTGCCCTTCACCCACTCCAACACCGGGTCCGGCCCGGACAACTCTTGCAGGTACTCTGTCTCCCAGATGTCGAGGCTGGCGGTGTACGGCGTCAACAGGTCGTAATACTCGTCGGCGTCGTCCACCCACTTGCGCCCGACACCGGCCCGCAGCGCATCGTTGCCGAGGGCGGTGCCGCCAGGGCCGCCGTCCTCCAGCGTCTGCCGCATCAGGACGTGGGATGGCGACGACCAGCTCAGCGGCATCTGCACGGCGAGGCAGCCGCCCGGTGCCAGCGTGCCCACCAGCCGTGGGAACAACTCCCGGTGGCCGTCCACCCACTGAAACGCCGCGTTCGAGTAGATCAGGTCGGGCGGGGTGGCCGGCCGCCACGAGCGCACGTCGGCCTGCTGCCACGTCACCCGCGACGCGGTGGCCGCCGACTTCTCCAGCATCTCCGACGAACTATCGACGCCGTAGACGGTCGCAGCAGGCCACTGGTCGGCCATCATGCGGGCCTGCTCCCCCGCGCCGCAGCCCAGGTCGTAGACGACGCCGGGGTTTTGGAGGGGCACGCGCGCCAGCAGGTCGAGCGACGGGCGCAGCCGGTGGTCAGCGAATCTGAGGTACTGCCCTGGATCCCAGGTGGTTTCGCCGCGCGGTCCCGGTCCTGCCTGCAACGCCATCGTGTGCCTCTCCCCTGTCCAGACGGTCAACGATGCCATGATAGCGGAGGCCGACGGCGACCCAGCGCGAGCATACCAGCGTAACGGCATCGGTTGGCACAATCCTCGCTGACGTCATCAACAGTTGTCACAGTCCATGTCATCCCGAGCAGCGAGCTTGCGAGCGGTGTCGAGGGATCTCACCCACGCCGCCGACGATGACGGTAAGATCCTTCGCTTTGCTCGGGATGACATGGAATGGGGCAGGGCGAGTGCGTTCATCGGCGCTCGTGGCCAGGGGGTGGGTTTGCCGCTGGCAAGCCCACCCACCCGGTCAGCTAGAGGTCGTCGGGGCCGCAGATCGTCTCGAACAGGCCGCTCAACTCGTCGTCCGAGAAGAAGTGGATGACCAGCCGGCCGCCGCGCCGGCTCTTGTAGAGCTGCACCTTCGTGCCGAGCGCCTGCCGGAACCGATCCTCAATGGCGGCAGCATCGGGCGGTAACTGGCGCGGCGTCGGCTTCTCCGTCGTGACGCCGGGGCCGGCGGCGTTCAGGCGACGGGCAAGCTCCTCGGCCTGCCGCACCGACAGCGACCGCGCGACGACCGTCTCCAGCAGAATCGAGCCGATCTCCGGTGTGGCACACGAGAGGAGCGCCCGCGCGTGGCCCTCGGAGATTTTCCCCCGGGCCAGCGCGTCGCGGGCCGGCGGGGTCAGGTGGAGCAGGCGCAAGGCGTTGGCGACGGCCGCGCGGCTCTTGCCGACGCGCTCCGCCACGACTTCTTGCGTCAGGTTGTGCTCGTCGATCAGTTGCCGGAACGCTTGGGCCGTCTCTAGCGGGCTGAGATCCTGCCGCTGGATGTTCTCGACGAGCGCTAGCTCCAGGCGCTGGCGCGGCGTCGTCTCCTTGACGATGACCGGCACGGTCAGCAGGCCAGCCGCTCGTGCCGCCCGCCACCGGCGCTCGCCTGCGACCAATGCATAGGTGTCCTGGTCGCTGCGCGTCACGATCAGCGGTTGCAGCACGCCGTGTTCGCGGATCGACTGCACCAGTTCGGCCAACGCGGCTTCGTCCATCTCCAGGCGCGGCTGCCACGGGTTCGGGACGATCCGGTCCACGTCCAGGTCGAGCAGGCCGGAGCCGCCCGTCGTCTGCGGGATCAGCGCACCGAGGCCGCGCCCCAGACCGGCCCGGCGGCTGCCGCCGGTGCCCCCCGCACTCCCGATGCCGCCTGTACCACTCGGGACGGTCATCTGCGGGCCTCCAGCGCGTTCAGGTTGGCGTGCATCGTCATGCTGTCTCCGCCTTTGGTGCCCGTGGCGTCGCCGACGTGCCTGAGCGGCCGGAGGGCACCGCCGAGCCGCTCAGCCCGAGCCGCCCCGCGAGTTCGTCGGCAAGCTCCGCGTAGGCGCGCGCCCCCCGCGACGACGGATCGTACAGCATGATCGGGCGGCCGTAGCTGGGGGCTTCGCTGAGGCGCACCGAGCGCGGAATCGCCGTCTGAAAGGTGGCGGCCGGGAAATGCTTGCGGACCTCGTTGCCGACCTGCACGCTCAGGTTCGTGCGGGCGTCCAGCATCGTCAGCACAATGCCGATCAGGGCCAGGCGCGGGTTCAGCGAGCCGCGCACGAGTTCCAGCGTCTCGACCAACTGCCCCAGCCCCTCTAGCGCGAGGTACTCGCTCTGCACAGGGATGAGCACATGGTCGGAGACGGCCAGCGCGTTGAGCGTCAGCAGACCGAGCGACGGCGGCGTGTCAATCAGGATCAGGTCGTAGGCCGGGGCATCGTCGGTTAGTCCGGTCAACTCCTGAATCGGCTGTTCAAGTCGCCGCTCGCGGTCGGGGAACTCCACCAGTTCGATCTGTGCGCCGGCCAGCACCCGGTCGGCCGGCGCAAGGTCCAGGTTCAGGATGTCGGTGTGCAGGATGATCTCGCCCAGCGAGGCGTTCCCGAGCAGCACGTCGTAGGTGGATTGCTCGCGCTCCGGGTCGGTGCACCCCAGGGAACTGGTCGCGTTCGCCTGGGGGTCCAGGTCAATCAGCAGGACGCGGCAGCGGTTGGCGAGCTCCGCGCCCAGGCTGACGGCCGTGGTCGTCTTCCCGACGCCGCCCTTCTGATTGGCGACGGTAATGATCCGTGCCGGCATCGGCTACGCCCCACGCCGCTTTCCGCGCTTCATACGGTCGGCGACGGCCTCGGGCGTGGGGATGCCGTTCCAGGCGCGCTTCTCCAGCACGAACGACGCCGCTGCATTGGCGAAGTCGGCGCTGATGCGGGGGTTGCCGGTGCGGCGGTAGTGCGTCGCGAACGCGGCCTGGAACACATCGCCGGCTCCGGTGGGGTCCAGTTCGCGGGCCGCGCGGTACGCCAGCGAGCGCCAGGGCGCCTTGCCGCGCTCATAGACGAGGCAGCCCCGGCGGTTCTCCGTGACGACCAGCAGTTTCGCTTTCTTCGCGTACTCCGCGATCAGCGACGGCACCGGCACATCGTCGGTGCTGAAGATCACCACGTCGGCGCGTGCGAGCGCCCGGTCGGCGTAGCCCCACTGGACGGGATAGATCTTGCCGTCCTCATCCCAGCCGCGCATCCAGCCCTGCGGCGTGATGACCATCATGCTGCCTGGGAAGGTGTCGATCAGGCTGCCGTCGATCTCCTGGGCCAGCGGCGCGAGGTGAACCACGGCTGCACTCTTCCACTCGGCCGGGACATGCTCCGGTCCGAGGTCGGCGGCCCGCCCCAGCAGATATTGGGTGCGCCCGTTACCGTCGTACTCGTTCTGGTAGCAGGTGGTGGTCTGCGTCGGTACCCGCAGCACGCGGATCGGCGTTTCAGGCGTCAGCATCTGGTCGCGCCCGATTAGGGTGTCGATGACGAGTGGCTCGAAGTCGGCGCTGGTGAGGACGCCAACGCGCTGCCCGAAGCTGCGGGCAGCGAGCGCCGCGTAGGTGACAGTGCCGCCAAGCAAGTATCGCCGCTCGAACACGTCTACGCTGACGTGGCCGATGGCGAGGTAGTCGATCGCGCCCAGGTCGGTCTGCCCGCTCCAGCCGTCCAGCGCGCCGGTGTTGAGATTGTCACGGACGATCTCAATACCGGCATCGTGCGCGCCTTCCGGGTTCGGCTCGGCTTCAGCGGTTGCCATACCCGCCAAACCGCTGGGCCTCACGCGGCGACACGACAACCCGGCGACTGTCGCCTTCGCCCACGCTATGGGTGGAAACGCCCTGATGCTCGGCCAGCGTCATGTGGACGACGCGCCGCTCGGCCGGGGACATCGGGTCAAGGAAGACCGGCTGTCGGTACCGCTGGGCGCGCTCAGCCGCCCGCATGGCAATGTCGCGGAGCAGACGGGCGCGGCGCTCGCGGTACCCCTCCGCGTCCAGGATCACGCGCACCCGGCGCTCGGCCTTCTTGCTCGTGAGCAGCCCGGCGATGAACTGGAGCGCCCCGAGCGTCTCGCCGCGCCGGCCGATCAGGATGCCGCCAAACTCACCGTGAATGCTGAGTTGGACGGTCGGCGTGCCTTCCTCCATCTCGGCACCCTCAACCTGGATGACGCTGGGCAAGTCCATCTTGTCGAGCAGCTCTTGCAAGACGGCAACGGCAGCCTCGGCGGACGGACGGGCTTCCGGGGAGACATCGGCGGGCGGGCGTGGCCGACGCGGTGGCGGGACGCGGGCCGGCACCGCGATGGCCGGGGCGTCCTCAACGTCGTCGTCGTCCTCGTCATCGTCGTCTTCCAGGTCGTCGTCGTCGGCCTCGTCGCCTTCGGCGTCGCCCCCATCAACTTCTTCTACCTCGTCCTCGTCGTCTTCTTCCTCGTCTTCATCCTCGTACTCTTCGTCGTCTTCTTCGTACTCAATGCCTTCGAGCGGGGTCACGCGGACGTGCGCCGGTCGACCCTGGCCGACCTGGGCGAGCACCTCTATTGTGACCTCGTCCCGCTCCAGGCCGAGCTCGTCAAGGGCGTTTTCAATCGCCTCCTCAACGGTCCGGCCAGTCGCCTCAACGCTTTCCACCACGCTTCCCTTTCTTCTTGCGGCTGCTGCCTGGCGGGCGGCCGGGCGGCGGATTCACGGGTTCGTCTGCGTCTTCAGGCTCTTCGCGCGCCGGCGGCCGCTTGGATGTCAATTCGCCAGCGGGGCGAACGGCCGGTGCCGGGCTGCCGAACAGACCACTGAACAGGTTCTCTGGCTTCAGCGGATCCCAACTGACCGTGATGCCCATCCGGACGATCTCGAAGATGTTGCTGATGGTCCAGTAGAGCACCAGCCCGGCCGGGAAGTTGAAGCTGAAGAAGAACAGCATCAGCGGCATGAAGTAGGTCGTCATCCGCATCATCATTTGCTGCTGCGGGTCGTCCGACGCCCCCGAGGTCGGCGTCAGCTTGCCGTACCCGAACTGGGTAATCAGCATGGCGATGGGCAGAATGCCCGGAATCGGGATACCGCCGACGGTGAACGGGATGTCAGGAGCGCCCAGGTTGGCGATCCACAACCAGGCCGCATGGAAGCGTGGATCGCTCCGCGTCGGGTCGCAGTAGGTGGCCGCAATGTTGGAGGCGTTGTCAGGGTCGCACGAAAGGTGGATGAGCGCCTGATACAGACCGATCAGGACGACCATCATCGGGAGCATGGGCAGGCAGACGGCGGCCGGGTTGACGCCATGCTCCTTGTAGAGGCGCATTTGCTCCTGGGCCATGCGTTCGCGGTCTTTGCCGTACTTCTTCTTGAGGAGGGCCATCTCTGGCCCGATGGCCTGCATCGCCTTCATGCTCTTCGTCTGGATCAGGCTGAGCGGGGTCAGCAAGAGCTTCAGGAAGATGGTGAAGAGGATGATGGCCCAGCCGCCGCTGCCGGTGATCGTGGCAAGCTCGCGCAAGCCCGACTCCAACAGCATGACGAAGGGGACCATGATCGGTAAAAAGATATCGAACGGATTGCCCACTAGCGGCCCTCCCCGGGCAGTGCGCTCCTCATCGAACGGGGTCGTAGCCGCCCGGATGGAACGGGTGGCAGCGGAAGAGTCGGCAGAGTGTGAGCCGGCCGCCGTGCATCACGCCATACCGTTCGATCGCCTCGTACGAGTAGCGGGAGCAACTCGGCCAGAAGCGACACGCCGGGGGCAACAGCCGCGAGAGCGTGTGCTGGTAGATGATTATCAGCCCAAGCACCAGATCACGCATGGTGACGGAGCAGGCTGGTGCACCTGTGGCGGCCCGCCGCACGCGGGGCGCACCAGAGCCTGCACGTTGACGGCATAGCGACGGACTCACACATGAAACGACGGGGCGTGTGTCGTGGCAACGGGTGCCACGACCGCCGTCGGGCCGCCTGGGAGTCGCTCTGCGCCGGGCTGGAGGACTCTCGCCCGGCGAAGCAACTCGTCAACGGCTGCGGAGAGGACCGGCCAGGCAGCACTGGCGGCCGGTGCCCGCGCGATGAACACAAGGTCAGTTCCTGGGC
>JBBQBU010000191.1:0-10066 GCA_038318015.1 Chloroflexota bacterium
GATTGCCGAGACTCCCGTGGTAGCTCCAGAAATTGGGTATTCCTGATGCATAGATGCCTACGTGGCTACTGACAATGACCGTTGCTAGCGCCCCTGTTGCGATGCCGAACAGTCGCGTGGTTACGGCGAGGCAAAGCAGTGTCGATAGGAATGCCACCAGCATATTGATGGCTAAGCTGCCGACAAGGGGACCGAAGACGTGATATGCGGTGTATCCGAGAAGAATCCAGCCTGTCCGCGAGCCCTTGTAGTCTTGGTCGAGGACCTGCCTCAGCACCGGATCAGTTGATGTCCAATCCTGAAAGAACTTGATGTATGCCCAGTTGTCGGTGCCACTGAAGTCGATGAGCCAGGCCCCGCCGGTCGACAGTGCAAAGATGAGAAAGGGCAGGAATGCCGCTAGCAGCGCAAGAGCGAAATGCTGCGCGGATTCCTCACCTGGGAACATTCGTCTCAAGTGCCTGCCTCCTCAGTCTCCGCCTTGGTCCGCCCCATTCGACCCGGCGCTAGCTGGTCACGGGAGGGTACGCCTCCCTGCCGCCTCATGGCGGCGGTCGTCACCATCGATGCAATTTCGGTCGACCCCTGCCCTAGCTGCCGGTGCGGCCATCTGGATTCCTGAGTGTGGGGCGGGCGCGCCGCGTTGCACCTGCACAGTGCTCAGGGCGTTCGATTCTCACCCCGAATCTGCATGAGAACGCATGAACACCGTTGGACCTAGTGTTCTGTCACGGCTCAGTTGCAGGGTAGTCGAAGCTTGAGAATCGCCGCGGGGCCGCCTGATAGACCATGCAATCCACGCCTGACGGGACACTAGCCTCAGAAGCGGTTGCCCTCGCTCGATACCCCTAACCATGAGTCAAGAATGTAGCACTTCCACCACTGCGGATAGTCGGCACGTGGCTATTTGAAGGTCCGGCGCCAATCGCACTTAGTGGTGCATCCACCAAGTCAGTGGCAGCCTCTGAAGGACAGTTGCCTCCTGGAGAAGGTCTCAAGGCACCTACGCCGGATTTGGTGGATGCACCACTAAGGGCTCGTCAGGGAACAACCTGAACGTGTCGGCGACGATGACCAGTGCTGAGCCCTCCGTCGACTGCTCAGGTTATTGGCGGATGACTGCTACGGCTTGATGCCAGCATCCTGAACCATACGTCGGACATCCTTCGGCTTCACAGGTAGATCTCGTACCTTCACCCGTTCGAGGCGCTTCTCGTCGGCCACGTCCTTGCGCTTGCCGGCCACACGGTACGAGAACTGGAGCGTGCTAGTGCCGCCTCCAACTTCGTGGACCTCGAAGCCCTGGCGGTCCATACTGCTGACATAAAGCCCCTTGCAATCCGCAAGTGGAGTCAGGAAGATCTCGTACTTGTCACCGCGAATGATCGCACGAAACTCTGGATCGAAGCGCACAACGCCACGGCCATTGACAAGCCGATCCCGCCCGAAATCCTCAAATATCGAATCCGGAGATTCAAGGCAGAAGACCCGGCGCAATTCCCCGTCACTTCCGGGGACGGCCGCCGACTTCATGCCCGTGGCCGTGAAGTCGCCTTCGATGAGAACAGGGCCGACTGCCCGAATCGCATACCCGGTCGCGCCGCTCCGACTGAAATAGCCACCTACTCCAGTGGTCGTCGTTCCCGCGAAAGCCAGACCAGACGCAGAGTCCGCCTGTATGGATATGCCTCCAGCAGATACGCCAACTACTCCGGCGTTTGAGCCGCTACTTACAGCGTAGACCCCAGTCCCCGTGGTCGCTTCTGCATAAACCGCGAAGTTATTGCTGGAGAGGACCGATACACCGGGCCCGTTGTTATTAGACACGCGAAGTCCGGCCGAGTTGATGCCGCTGGTGCGGTTCAGCGTCGTCTGCCCCGTGGACGTGTTCACTTGCCCGAGGACCAAATTGCCGCCGTCGGCGGCCTCTGCGACTGATGGAGTGGAAAGCTTCGCCAAGCCGCCCGCAGCCAGGGCTGCCACACTTGCGAGGAGGGCGCGCCGCGCCGACCCAAACCGAACTCTGGCCACAGTCTCTTCAGTTGACACCTATGTGCTCCAATCCCCGTCGTTGGCAGCGAGCGCTCCTGAACAGGCATTCGCAAGGTCGCTTTCAAGAAGCGCGACGTTTGCACGAACGGTTCACGCGCACATAATGGCAGACGGATGGCTTTCGCGCAAGCCCCACGACGCAATCACATCAAGACGTGCAGCAGGATTCGTCCGCTTCTCCAGCGGCTTCCGATCATTTGTGCCAGAGAGCGCTCAGCGCGGGCAGTTGGGGGCGCCACATCGTGAGGCACACGGGGTCACTCATGGCTGATTGGTCTGCTGTCAGCCGCCCGCCCAGGCTACAGACGCCGCCGGATACGGCAGGCCCATGATCTGCCGAAGTGGCCTGCTCATCAGGTCTCGTCAGCGGGTAGCCGCAGCTCGACGCCCGTGCGCTCTTCGATCAGCTTGACCACGACATCGGCGTGCAGCCTGCCCCAACCCCGCGCCTGTGCCTCGACGAATCGCTGCTCCACGAGGTTCGCCAGGTCGAGCGGCATCCCCAGCTCCTTCGCAAGACTGGTTCCGAGTCGCAAGTCCTTCGCCCCCAGGTCGAGCGCGAAGCCCGGCTCAAAGTTCCCCTTGAACAAGAACTTGGGGTAGTTGTTGCCCAGTTTCCAGGTGGCCCCGCTGCTGCTCTGCACCACGTCTACCAGCGTCCCCAGGTCCACGCCGGCCTTCACGCCCAGCGCCAAAGCCTCGCCAAGTAGCATGTTCAGGCTCAGCGAGATCATATTGTTCACCAGCTTCGTCGCCGAGCCGGTGCCCGAAGCTCCGCAGTACACCACGTGGTCGCCGATGGCGTCCAGCATCGGCTTGCAGCGGTCAAAGGCCGCGCGGTCCCCACCCACCATCACCGCCAACCGCCCCGACTCCGCGCCAAAGACGCCGCCCGAGACCGGCGCGTCGAGTACCGCGATGCCGCGCTCAGCACCGGCGGCAGCCAGTTTGCGGATGGCCGTTGGAGAGTTCGTCGAGAGGTCAACCAGGATGCCGCCGTCCGGCAGATGCGCGAGCACGCCAGACTCGCCCAGCGACACCGCGTCAACGTCAGGTGGCCCCGGCAGCGATGTGAACACGATGTCGCTGGCCTCGGCCAGTTCGGCGGCGCTCTCGGCCCAGCCCGCACCGCCACGCTCCAGGCCAGCAGCGGCCTCGCGCCGCGCGTCGTTCACCGTCAGCCGATAGCCGGTCGCCAGCAAGTGCCCGGCCATGTGTCGGCCCATGTTGCCGGTCCCGATGAATCCCAAACGTGGCTGCTCCGCCATGTCGGCCGCCTCCCCGGTGATACGTCGCGCTGCTCGGTGGTTCCGCCTACTCGATGGTTCCGATAATATGGCGCAGCCCAGCCGACGGACAATTCGCCGCGCGCCCGGTTCCCGCCGGCCGTCCCCGACGTGCCTGTGCTGACCATCCTTGCCATTCCCGTCTGCCGCTCCTTCGAGCAGCCGACCAGACCAGAAACCACCGTTCGTGCCACCCGTTCCTCCAGTAGCGGGGACGCCGCGCCTGCGCACATGGCGTGTGGAAATTGTCGAATCCCCGACACTCGGGGTGAAGGCGGGCCGAACCACCCCCGAAACACGTTGACACCACGCACCGGCTCCCGTATGGTCAGAGGCTGACTAGCAAATTCGGTAACTACTCACCTTGCCGGTACGGCCGGCGCCCGTGGCCTTCGAGTCGAGCGTCAGGGCCATCACATGTAGGTGAGTAGTTGCCAAATTCCATTGCGCGAACTGAATGCGCTTCTTCCGACGATCCATGAGAGCCGAATCGCCTATGCGGCGAGTAATCTCGTGACACGGTAGGCACCAAGGCGGGGTTTGGGCGAATCACGGAGGTCATGAGTCGTCAGCTAGAGCCGACGGCTTGCGAGTAGATCATGTTGAGGATCAACAGTCACTCCCGCGATAGGCTGCATGACAGGCAGCCCGCCAGTCTCGGCACTGCTAAGACTGGCACGGTACTTGGCCGCGATATTGACGGCTGCGTTCCGGTCGGCGTGAGTCTGATACCCACATGTTCGACACTGGAACCATCCGCGAGATCGACGGTTGTTGCGGGACCTATTCCCGCACCGGCTGCAAGCCTGGGAGGTATGTCGAGGATCGACCCCGACCACCGTACAACCTCGTTCTTCGGCTTTGTACTCAATGAAGGTCCGGATCTGGTCGAACGACCAGCCATGCAAGCGACGGGCCTGCTGTCCGTGTCGGGTCTTGACTCGGCTTCGGATATTGGTCAGGTTCTCAAGGCAGATGGTCCCACCCAGCGTTGTGGCGGCGACGATCTGTTTCGAAAGGACGTGGTCACAGTCGCGCCTGAATCGAGCCTGTGCCCGTCTGGTCTTCTTGAGGCGGCGCTTTGCCGACTTCGTCGTCTTAGCCTGGAGGGCCCGGCGTTGTTTGAAACGTCGGGCCTCATTGGCCCGCCAACCCTTCTTTCCCAAGAAGTGATTGTTGCTGGTGACAGCCGGTTGCGCGAGACCCAGATCGACTCCGATTACGTCGTCGGTCGCGACGCGTTCGGGCGTCGGCAGCGTGACGACGACGTGCAGCCACCAGACACCATCACGGCAGATCAGGTCAGCCGTCGCGACTTCTCCGTGAATGTACCGGGCGGCGTAAGCGCACACAGTGAAGGCAATCTTCTGCCGACCGCTGGTCGTCGAGAGAGTCGCGATACGAGCTATCCAATTGACCTTTACAGTGTGGACGTTGTACCGCGGCGGACAGGCGAGCGCGTGCGGCTTGCTAACCTTTCGCCCCTTCTTTTGGAGGGCGAGCACCGACCTGACCGTTTCCGTCGCCTTCACCCGTGCTTGAATGTGAAGATCGGACACGAGCGACGGGTACTCGGTCTTGAGCAATCGATAGGTCGCGTGGTGCAATGCGACCCCGTTTTTTTCGCCATTTGCCCAGCCATGAGCAGCTACAGTGTTGAAGGCGAGCGTGAATAGACGAGCCGTCTCAGAGAGTGCGCGAGCCTGTTCGACGGTCGGTCGGAGTCGCGCACGGATCGTTCGCTGCATACATTGATTGTACCATATGCGACGAGAAAGGGAGGCGCAGGGTAGGAATTGCGGGCGTCGATTGATCGCCTGTTGCATTCCGATGGTCGTGTTATCGCGACTATCCCCTGACACAACGTTGATGGCAGCATTGAAACAGTTCACCCCGGCTCCTTCCCGACGACCGGCACGATGGTTTCCGCTGATGGTGCGCGTGCTTGGGGCACTGTTGCTGGTGCTGGTCCCCGGCGGCGCTCCCAGCGTCCTGGCCCAGACCGGGCCGGCCCTGATGCCCGATTTGCGCTCCATCGTGCTGGGTGCCGGCGAGATGCCAGGGTACGCCATCGACGCCGCCCGTACGTCGCTCCAGGACTTGCCAGACGGCTCGTCCAGCTATGACGTGGTGTTCGTTCGGCGGACGGCCAGCACCGGGCCTGCTGAGGTGCGGCTGGCGGCAGCCCGCACGGCGTCAGGCCGCGCCAGCGCGCAGGCCCTCGGGACGACCCGTGACGCGCTCAGCAGTGCCGATTGGACCGTCCGCGACGTGCCGCTGCTGGGCGACGAGGCCGTGGGCTTCGAGGTCAGCGGAACAGCGGCCGGCGGTGCCGGGAATGTTGGGTACGGCTACGTCTTCCGCTTCGGCCGCCACTTGATCGGTTCGGTCCTGACCGGGCCAGCCGCCACGACAACGTTCGACCAGGCACTTGGCTACGCCATCCAGATGTCAACGCGGCTTGACGGCATGCTGGCCGTCGCGCCAGTCGCAGACCCCGAACCCGCTCCGGCCGGTACGCTGATCGCGTCCATATCACCGTCAGTTGCGGCCAGCGCGGCATCGACCTCGTCGTCGGCCCCGTCCACCGAGGGCACGCGTAGCCGGCCGCCAGAACAGTCAGGTGGGACGGTTGCGGCGATCCCGCGCCCGTCCGTCCGCGTGGCAACCGTGTCAAGCGATGTTCGGCTGGAGAACGCGCCGGAACTCGAGAACGGCTTCAAGCTCGGCGGATTCTCTGGTCTCGCATCCATTGACGCGGCCGGCGTCAACTTCTACACGACCACAGATCGCGGCCCTAACGGCGAGATCAGGGTGGACGGCAAGAAGGAGCTCGCGTTTCCGCTGCCGCGCTACACCCCGCGCGTCGTGAAGCTGCGCCTTGACGGCGACAGCCTTCGCGTGGTGGATACCATCACGCTGAAGGTGCCCGAGGGGTACACCGATCCGATCACCGGCACCCGTGAACTGACCGGCTTGCCGGCGTTCGAGGGTAGTGGCGAGGATGCGTACTCGCCGGATGGCAAGGAAGCGTACGGCGTCGATCCGTACGGCGTGGACACCGAGGGCATCGCGCTGGACCAGCGCGACGGCAGCTTCTGGCTGGCCGACGAATACGGCCCGAGCATCGTGCACGTCGCGGCAGACGGCACCCTGCTGATGCGGATCACGCCGCGCGGCCTGGGCCTCAACACGCCGGGCGTGGCCGTCCGCGAGCTCCTACCCGAGTCGTTCCGCATGCGGAAGCCGAATCGCGGCTTCGAGGGCATCTCGATTGCGCCCGATGGCTCGCGCGTCTTCGTGATGCTCCAGAGTCCGCTGCTCAATCCCGACAAGAAGAGCGGCGAGGCGTCGCGCCACATCCGCATCGCGGCATTCGACACCACGAACGGCAACGAGCCGAAGCTCATCGGCGTGTACATCTACCAGTCCCAGCGCGCCAGCGATGTTGGGGCGGCTGAGCAGGACGAGATTAAGATTGGCGACATCGCCGCTGTGAGCAGCACCAAGATCCTGGTCGGTGAGCGCGACAGCCTCGAAGGCGGCAAGCACAAGAAGGTTTATCTGGTCGATCTTGCCAACGCGACGGACATCTCAGAGCGCGACGACATCAACGGCAAGACGGTCGAACAGGCCACCGACGCAGACCTGAAGAAGGCGAACGTCGAGCCGGTCAAGAAGACGATGGCGGTTGACCTGGCGAAGCTCGGGTTCACCCCCGACAAGTTCGAGGGACTCGCCTTGGTCGACGCCACCACCATCGCCGTTGTGAACGACAACGACTTCGGTGTCTCGGCCATCGACTCGCGCGGGCGGGTCGTCAAGGGCGGCCCGTCGCCGCGCCTCGTCGTCATCCGTGTGCCGGAACCCCTCAAGTAGCTGATACTATCGCGGACCCGTTCTCGGGTCTGCGCGGATCGGCTCGCTGGAGGTGTGCGTGTCCCGCGTCCTGATTATCGAAGACGAACCCGACATCCTGGATCTGCTTGGCGATCTCCTGACACTTGAGGGGTACGACGTTCATGCGTTGCGTCGCATCCCGCACGGCCTTGACCCGATACGCCAACTTGCACCGAACGCCATTGTGCTGGACTTGCGGCTGCCCGGCCTAAGCGGCGTCGAACTGCTGCGGCTGCTGGCCGCCGACAGCGTGCTCGACCGTACGCCGGTCGTCATTTGCACCGGTGCCGGCGACCTGACGCGCACCTACGGCTCAGAATTCGACCGTCTGGGCTGCGAAGTCGTCCGCAAACCGTTTGAACTTGAGGATCTGATCGGCAGCGTCCGGCGGGCGGTCGCCAGTAGCCACGCCTCCTGGTAGCGGCCCGTTCGGATCGCGTTTCTCGCCACACGGCTGGCCCCACAGGCGGTCACAGTCGAGATTCGGGCGGAACTTTTCCGGCAGTTGGCGCGTTATACTCATCTGTGACGGGTACACCCACCCGTCACGGCCGAATCCTCATGCATGACGATGTCGTACCTGCGTGGGGAACGGGGGACCCGACTTCAGGGCGAATGGCGCTTCGGTGCCTAGGGAAGCCTCTTCACTTCCGAGCCCACTGCTCACCCCGTAGGCCTGTGAGGAGGGCGTCCAGCAGCATGCTGGACTTGCCCTATCACGGGCTACGAAGTTTTCGGGTGAAGGTTTCCCCAGATGATCAACCTTGTCTCGGCGTTCTCGCTCGGGCGCAGTGCGACCGGTGCGGCAGCCGAGCGGCGCAGAAACCTGATTGCGATCAGTGTCGCGTCGTTCTTATCCTCGGTCGGCTTCATGGTCGTGATGCCGTTCCTGCCTGGCCTCCTGCGTGAGGTGACTGGCGGAGATGCTGCATCGTCCGGCCTGTGGCTCGGCCTCGCCATCAGCATCGCACCCCTCATGACGGCGATTACCGCCCCCATCTGGACCGTGATGGGCGACCGCTTCGGCCGCAAGGCGATGCTGGAGCGGTCGGTCGTGTGCATCGGCATCGGCATCGGCCTGATGGCGATTGCCAGCAGCCCCATGCACGTCGTCATCCTGCGCGGCATGGTGGGCGCCCTGGGAGGCGTCTCGGTGGCGGCCCTGGCGGCCATCACGGCGACCACCCCGCGCCGCGACATCGGTCCGGCGGTCGGCACGCTCCAGGCGGCCCAGACTGCAGGTGCCATGTTCGGCCCGCTGCTCGGCGGCGTGCTCGGTGCGGTGGTAGGTATGCGCGAGTCGTTCCTGCTCTCGGCGTCGATCTTCGCGGTCGCGCTGCTACTCATCCACTGGCTCTACCGCGAGGTACCAACGCTCATAGAGGCACCGGTGCGCGCCGCTCGCGAGGCGACGAAGCGCCCCGGCGTGGTCGGCCTGGGCATCGGCGTGGCGCTGCTGGCAGCGTTCATGCTCCAGTTCGTCGAGGGTACATTCTTGATTCTGTTCCCCGTCGAGTTGGAGCGCCTCGGCGTGACCGACGAGATGTTCCCGATGGTCTACGGTGTCGGCCTCTCGGTGACGTATCTCGCAGCCACGGTCGCAGCGGCGGTCGCCGGCCGGCTGTCGGGCAAGGTTTCGCCGTTCAGGCTGATGACGGGCATGGCGTTGGTCAGCCTCGTACTCTTGGTGCCGATGGCGCTGTCGGTGACGTGGTGGCAGTTCATCGCGGCGCGGGTGCTGCTGGCCTTCGTGGCGGGCGCTGGCCCGACGCTCGGGTTCGCGGCCGTTGCTGCGGCTTCGTCGCCGGAGCAGCGCGGCCAGATGGTTAGCCTCGCATCGAGCGCCGGCATCCTGGGGTGGGCGGCAAGCCCGCTGACGGCGGGTGCACTGATTCAGGTGAGCCCGTTGCTGCTCCTGGCGCTGGACGGCGTGCTGTTTGTCGTGGTGGCGGCCCTGCTGCTAGCCTCCGAACGTGGCCTGCTTGATCCGCTGGCCGACCTGTTCCAGCAGCGACCGTCCTTCGGGTGGCCGCGCGCGGGCCTCGCGGCACTGCGCCCGAGTTTTGTCGGGCCGCGCGGCCTGCTGGACCGCCTGCAGGGGCCGATGAACCTGCGTCCCTCGAGCACGCAGCCTGAGCGTTTCACGGGCTGCGAGGTCGCGGCGGCACTGACTGGCAACGTGGACGGCCCGCGTGCGGCGGCGGCGCTGGAGATGGCGGCCCAGCCGATCCGCTGGATGCCGACGGACCCGACGGCTGCCTTCCGCGATGTGCCGCGCTACGCCGACCGTGTCCCGACGATCCTGTACCAGATGCGGCATGGCGGCGACCCGGAGGAGATCGGGCGACGGCTCAGCCCGCTTGGTGGCGGCTGGCCGGTGCGCCGCACCGTCGAGATCGCAGCGGACCTGATCGCCCGCGAACTGAACAAGTAACGCTTGCCGGATTGGTACACGCGAGGGGCCGTCAGGATGCTGGCGGCCCCTGTTTCTGCCGGTCGCAGCGGGCGACCTGGAAAGCTGCCCCGCATGCCTGCGGATCGCACGAAGGGCCGTCGGGTTCACTCCATGTCGTGAATCCGTTGTCGCTCTGCGACCAGAGAGCGGCGTTCAGGCGTCCCAGCGCGACGCTATGACGGTAGGCCCTGGTGCTCACGGCACGATGATGCTCAGCGCAGAAGGATTGACAACGTAGTTATCAAGGAAATACAATCGAAAGTAGCAGGCTCCCGCGCATGCGAGAGTCAGATTGTATGTGGAAGGGTCAGCCGCCATGGCTAGGCGTGACTACTACGACGTGCTTGGCGTGCCACGGACCAGCACCGAAAAG
>JBBQBU010000192.1:0-10064 GCA_038318015.1 Chloroflexota bacterium
GGCCGCCACGCAGGGGCCGGGGGTGAGGGCCGCCACGCAGGGGCCGGGGGTGAGGGCCGCCACGCAGGGGCCGGGGGTGAGGGCCGCCACGCAGGGGCCGGGGGTGAGGGTTCCGTCCCTCAGGCAGCTGGTGGGGCGTCGCGCCAGTCCCAGCCGGCCGCCTCCAACTCCACCAGCGCCGCGAAACGCCCGCCCTGCGCGATCAGGTCGCGCGGCGGCCCCTCCTCGATGATGCGCCCGCCTTCCAACACGATCACCCGGTCGGCCTCGCGGGCCGTGGCGAGGCGGTGTGCCACCGTCAGCAGGCCGCGACGGCGCCCGACGACCCCGCCGCGCAACGCCGCCGCCAGGGTCGCCTCGGTGGCCGCGTCAATAGCTGCTGTCGCCTCGTCCAGCACGATCAGCGGCGGGTCCAGGACAATCGCCCGTGCGAGGGCCAGCAGCGCCGTCTGCCCCGCCGACAGGCGCATCCCGCGCCCGCCGCCGACGCCCGCCAGCATCGTGTCGAAGCCGTGCGGCAATCCCTCCACGAACGCCGTCGCGCCGGCCAGCGCCACCGCGCGCTCGGCCATCTCGCGCGAGACGGCAGGGTCGAACAGCGCCACGTTCTCCAGCACGGTGCCGTTGAACAGCAGCGCCGTCTGCGGCACCACCCCGAACAGCCGGCGGCGCTCGGAGGGCGCGAGGTCGCGCGGGTCCTGCCACAGTACGGCCACGCGGCCCGACCAGGGGGCGTACAACCCGCCCAGGAGGGACAGGGCGCTGCTCTTGCCCGCTCCAGTCCTGCCCACCAGCGCCACGTGCTCACCCGGCTGAATGGCGATGTTGACGCGGTGCAGGATCGGGTTGCCAGGCGCGTAGCCGAACGTCACGTCGATCAGTTCGCCGGCCGGCTGCCCATGCGGCGCAACGACGGCAGCCTGGTCGGCCACGCGGCGCGCATTGCTCTCTACCAGGTCGCTCGGCTCGGCCAGCACTCCAAACACGCGCTCGACGCCCGCCAGCGCCCCCTGGACCGTCTGCCACTGCTCGCCCAGCGCGGCCAGCGGCGAATAGGCCCGCTGGAGCAGGATCACGAATGCCATCAGCGTCCCGAGCGAGATGTCCCAGGCCGCCAGCCCACCGCGCGACCCGATCCAGAGCAGGCCGGCCCCCGCCAGCGCCGCGATCATCGAGACGTTTGGGCCGTAGATCGCCGAGCAGAAGGTCGAGCGGTTCGAGGCAACCAGCGTGTCGGCCAGGGTCAGGCGCAGGCGGTGGACGAAGGCGGGCTGCCGGCCGAACGTCTGGATCGTCTCGGCCCCGACGAGCGTCTCCTGCAACTGCGCGCCCTGCTGGCCGACCGCGATCCGGTTCGCACGCTCAGCCTCGCGCACCTGAACTTGGAGCCGGCGCGTCAGGATCAGCAGCGGCGGCACCGTGACCAGGGCGATCGCGGCCAGCGGCGGGCTGAGCACGGCCAGCGCGGCGGCAATGGTAGTGATGCGCGCCATGTCGATGACCACGCTGGCGACGCCTGAGGTAAACAGCGTCTGGATCGCCTCAATGTCGGACGTACAGTGCGCAATCGCCTCACCTAGCGGCGTGCGGTCGAACCAGGGGATCGGCAGCGATTGCAGGTGGGCGAACAGCCGCATCCGGAGGTCGTGCAGGGTGCCCTGCGCGGCGACGCTGGTGAGGTAGCCGGCCGACGCGCGCGTGCCTTCGACCGCCGCCGTTGCCAGCAGGAAAATGGTCGCCAGCCACACTAGCCCATCCGTCTGCATCACGAGCAAGTGGTCGTCCACGATGTTCCGCAGCACCAGCGGCGGCACCAGCTCCAGGCTGGCGCTGATGACCACCAGCCCGACGATGAACAGCAGCAGCCGTCGACGCGGCGCGAGCAGGCTGGCGGCCTGTCGGTAGGTGGACCGGGCGTCGGAGGGGCGAGCCGGCCGGCTGGCGAGTGTCGGGACGACGATGCTCATGTACGCCCGCCGGTGCCGGTCGGTACGTTGCCGGTGGCTCGCCCGTTCGCAGGCTGGTCGGACACAGCCTGCTCGGTGGCGGCGGGCTGCCCGTCGTTCTCACCCTCGTCGCCGTCCCCATCCAGGCGGCCGGCCTGCCCGATGCGCTGCTGTGCGAGGTAGATGTGGGCGTACTGCTCGCCGGCCGCCAACAACTCCGTGTGCCGGCCGGCTTCGGCGATGCGCCCGTCCTCCAGCAGCACCACCATATCCACCCGCGTGAACGCCGCCAGCCGGTGCGAGCACAACACGATGGTCGCGCGGTCCTCCGGCGGGGCGCTCGGCCCGACCGCCCCGAGCAGCCCGTCAACCAGCCGGACCTCGGTGTCCACGTCCACGGCAGAGAACGGGTCGTCCAGCACCAGCAGGGCCGGGCGGCCCGGCGCGCCGGCCAGCAGCGCGCGGGCCAGGGCGATGCGCTGGCGCTGCCCGCCGGAGACGCGCACGCCGCCCTCACCGATGGGCGTGTCCAGCCCGAGCGGGAACCCGGTGATGTCCTGCTCCAGCACCGCCAGCCGGATCGCGCGGGCCAGCAGGGCGCTGGTGCGTGGGTCGTCCAGGCCCGGCGCGCCGAAGACGATGTTGTCGCGGATGGTGCCGGAGAACAGCCAGGGGTCTTGTGGCAGGTAGCCGATCAGCGCGGCGCGTTCGGCCGGGGCCAGGCTGGTCAGGGGCGTGCCGTCAACCAGGATGCGCCCGCCTTCGAGCTGGTACAGCCCGACGAGCGCCTTCGCCAGCGCGCTCTTCCCCGAGCCGACCGCGCCGGTCACGCCCACCATCGAGCCGGCCGGGATCGCGAGCGTCACCTCAGCGAGGGATGGGCGCGGGGCACCAGGGTAGCGGAAGGTGATGGTGTCCAGGTCGATGCGAACCGCGCCGGGCCGGCTGGCTGCGGCAAGGTCGGCCGCGTCGTTCGTCGGAGCCGGTCCGGCGGGCGCAGGGGACACGCCATCACCTGCGGACGCGCCGGACGCACGTTTCGCGACAACCGGCGCGGCGCTGGTGCCGTAGTACAACTGGCGCTCACTCTCGTGCCCGTCCGCGCGATCCAGGCCGGCGACGTAGGCGGTCCGGAACGACGCGCGCGGCGGCTCGAACTCGACGGGCAGGGCCGGCGCCAGCAGCGGCTGGAGCCGTCGGTACGCCACGCCGCCGGCCTGCACCGAGTTGATGAGCTGCGGGATGCGGAAGCCGCGCTGCACGAACCGCAGGTACAGGTCGAGGAAGGCGATCAGTTGCCCGGCGGTCAGTATGCCGGCGATGACGCGCTCGCCGCCCTGCCACAGGATGAAGATGACGCCTGCCACCATCATCACCGAGTAGGTCGGCCCGAGCGTCGAGCGGAGCCGCTGCGTCGCCAGCATCGTCTCGGCCTGGACCTCGGAGAGCGCCGCGTACCGCTCGGTCGCCGTCGCCTCGTGCCCGAACAGGCGCAGGACGCGGGTGCCGGCCAGCAGTTCTTGCAGGGTGGCCGTCGCGCGGGATGCAGCGGCGCGGGCCGCCCCGATGCGCTCGCGGACCCAGCGGCCCGTCGCCAGCGCCAGGAACATCGCGGCCGGCACCGGCAGCAACGCCAGAAATGCGAGCCAACCGTCGAACGCAATCATGGCGACGATGATCGAGATGGAGAAGAGGACGGTGTCCCAGATCTCGGTGGTCGCCTCGCGGACACCGACCCCGAGCGTCTCCACGTCGCCGTCGATGCGGGCCATCAGGTCTCCCACGGGCGTCTGGTGGAGCCGCTCGGCCGGCCATGCCAGCACGCCCCGCAACGCATCGGCCCGCAGGTTGGCCCGAATGCGCTGGTTGGCGGTGATAAGCCACCACCGTTTCAGCACCCGTGTCCCCTCGACGATAGCCGCCGCCCCGACGATGCTCAGGGCGGCCCAGCCGGCCGTCGTCGCGTCGCCCTCGCCGCGTTCCAGCGCAAGCACCGCGTCGATGGCCCGCCCGAGTGTCAGGGCGGGCAGGACGATGGCGGTGTTCATGATGATGCCCACCACCGAGCCGACCGTGAGCAGGCCGGCGACCTGCCGCAGATACGGCCGCAACTCCCAGAGGTAGGGCAAGCGTGAGAGGGACAGCAGCGGGAGCCTCCAATGGCGCATGCAACGTCGCACAGGGATTCTACCCCCGTGCGCGAACTGGGAGGACGGCCGGCGGTGTGCGGCCTGTGCGAAGGCGGCGGCGGATGGACCGCGCAGCCCCCCGCCCCACCCATGTCATCCCGACCGAAGCGAGCCTGCGAGCGCAGCGGAGGGATCTCAGGATCCCGTGCACCTGTCACCGAGATCCCTCGATTTCGCTCGCAAGCTCGCTACACTCGGGATGACATGCTGTATGAGCAAGCTCGCTACACACGGGATGTCATGAGGGGATGTGGCAAGCGCACGGGGTCGGGATAACACGCGGAGTCGGCAAGCTCGCGGGTGCACAGTAGGCAGCGTGTGTTTAGTTGGGGCACCGGCAGCAGCGTGGCGTGCTGTATCCTTCGGCCTAGCCGTGTCCACCGTCGCCGCACACCAGCCGCCGACCACGCCCCAGCCCGCATCTGACACGGGCGCGGTCGCTGTCGCCCAGGATACGGCCCAGAACCAGACTGACGTGCACCGGGCAAGGAACCCGCTGCCGTGGCCGCTGGCCGTCGTCGCCTGGGTGCGCCGCCACCCCGACCTGACCTGCATCATCGTGCTGCTCGTCGTGGGGGCGGGGATGCGGCTGGCGCTGGCCTTTCGTGCGCCGCCCCTCTTCATCGGCGGGGACAGCCAGACCTATCTGGTGCCGGGCTACGATCTTGCGAACGGCCTCGGCTTCGCCCCGATCCTGAAGCGCCCGCCGCTCTATCCGCTGTTCGTGGCGTTCAGCATTGTGCTGATGGGCGAAGACCCGCACGGCCTCGCGTTCCTCCAGCACCTGCTGGGGCTGGGGACCGTCGTCCTGACCTACTGGCTGGCCCGCGCCGTGTTCAGCGGCACGGGGGAAGCACGCAGCCTCGGAGCCGGCCGGCTGGCGGGCCTCGTCGCCGGGCTGCTGGTCGCGCTCAACGGCACGCTGATCGTCTACGAGCGGTACGTGATGGCCGAGACGCTCTTTACGACCCTCCTGACCGCCAGTGCGTTGGCACTGGTGCTCGGGGCGCAGCGGACAAACTGGCGGCTGTACGCGCTCGGCGGGGCGCTGCTGGCGCTCGCGAGCATGAACCGTGCAGCGGCGCAACTGCTGCTGCCGGTTGTTCCGCTGGTGGCCCTCCTCTGGCACCATCATCTGAAATTGGCCGCGCGCATGACCGGCGCGATGCTGGCCGGCTTCCTGGTGCTGGCCCTGCCGGTGATGCTGCTGACCTGGGTCCAGGCCGGCAGCCTCGGCGCGTCCGGGCTAGGCGAAGCGCTGTTCTGGCGCGGCTCGCGTGAACAGCCCATGCTCATCAACCGGGCTATCGGCCGCCCATCCGACGTGGCCGACTCGACCCGGACCCAGGCCCGGCGCGTCGCCTACAACCGTGTCTTCGAGAACGAGCTACCCAGCGATATCGCGGTGCTGTTGCAGCAGCGCTACGGCTACACTGAGGCCGAAGCCGACGCGATCCTGCGTGACGTCGCCGTCGAACTGTTCATGCGGCAGCCCGACCTGTATGTGCAAACGTCGCTCAGTCTGTTCGGCGAGTTACTCGTGGGCACTGAGCAGTTCCTGGGCGGGCAGGGCAAGTCGGGCGGCGTGACGCGCTTCCCGAATTCGCAGGACAAGTACGCCAACTGGTGGAACGAGCGCGTGCGGCACCTCGCGCTGGCGGCCACCACCGCCCAGGCCAACGAGTTCCGCCGCGCCCAGGCCGCCGCCAACCTGTTCCAGCCGTTCCGCTCAGCGCCGGTGCTGCTCGGGCTGCTCGGCATTGGCATGATCGCG
The DNA here is from genome assembly GCA_038318015.1 of Chloroflexota bacterium. Lineage (GTDB taxonomy): Bacteria > Chloroflexota > UBA6077 > UBA6077 > JACCZL01 > JADZEM01. The sequence goes on from JBBQBU010000192.1 coordinate 5,910, forward strand.
GCCACCGTGGTGCGCGGCTGGCGGCTGGCATGGCTGCCGGTCCTGCTCGGGCTGTGGCTCCTGCTGACGACGGCGTTCCTGTCGGGCGCGCTACCCCGCTACCGCTACCCGGCCGACCCGCTGCTGGCAGTCGGCATGGCCGGCGGCGTGGTGGCGCTGGCGGTCGGGGTGCGGCGCCTCGTCAGCAAGGTACGCGCGCCCTCTACCAACGCGACCGTGCCGACTCCCGCGAAGACCAGCCCGAGCGCCACAATCGGCAGGTAGTAACGGTCCCAGTCGATGCCCAGGTTTGGGGCCGCCCCGGCGATCATCACGATGAACCACCAGCCGACCGTCGCCTCCGGCCCGAGCAGCCCGCCACGGTTGCGGGCGCGCACCACCCGCGTCGCCGCGACCGCCACGCCCACCGCCATCAGCACGCCCTCGACGGGGATGCCGAGCCGGCGCGCGGCCCACGGCTCATCGAAGCCTGAGCGGTAGAGCAGGAATCCAAGCCGCGTGGCGATGCCCTCGGGCACCGCCAACTCCTGATTCAGCGTGCGCTGCCCGAACATCTCCTGCTGCCGAAACTGGAGCATCGCGCGGGTGCGGTCGATGGGGTTCGGCCAGAGGAACGGGTTCACCGCCAGGAAGACCGCCAGCCCGACGACTGCCGCAAGGCCGCTCCAGCGCCAGGATCGCTCCAGCGCCAGCACCGGCCCGAGCAGTGCCGAGGCGTCGCGCTGGGTCACGGCGCGCTGCCGCCCGACCCACGCCAGCAGCATGGTGCCCCCGGCAAAGGAGGCCAGCGCCGCCAGTGCCAGCACCCCAGTCAGCTTCGAGCCGGCACTGAGGCCGACGGCCAGCCCGGCCAGCGCCCCCAGCACCAGCGACCGCCGATCCCAGCGCCGGGCTATGCCAGCCGGATCGACGCTGGCCCGCGCGGCCCGCATACTCAGCCACAAGGCCAGCACCAGGAAGAAGAGGAACGGCGCTTCGGTGTGGGCGCGCGGCAGCAGCGTCTGCACGAACGGCGCAGCCACGAAGCCGACTGCCGCGACCAGCCCGGCCAGCGGCCCGCCGAGCGGCGAAGCCAGCGGCCTGACGACCTCGGCGGCCACCATGTACAGCAACAGCGCCGTCCCAGCCCCGAGCAGCACCATCGGTACACGGGCGGCCCACAACACGTCGGCGGTCGGGCGCGGCACCCGGCGGCCCTCGGCCAGTTTGCGCTCGTCGCGATAGATGGCGGCGTCCAGGTACTTCGCGCGGTCCGGGCCGCTGACCTCGTCGCGTCGGTGGTCCAGGTCCAGCGGCATGAACGGCTGGCCGCTCAGCCAGACCGCCGCCCCGATGACGTAGCGGTAGACCGGCACTTGCGTCAGCGTCCAGTAGGAGGCGTCCCACTCCGGGCTGCCGGTCTTGCCCTGCAAGAACAGGAACTCGAAGTACTGTGCGGGCCAGATAGCCTGGCCCTCGTCGGTGTTGTAGCCGACGCGGGTGGCGCGCTCGTAGAAGACGCCGGCGGTGCCCAGGAAGACCAGCAGCGCCAGCACCCAGGACAGCCAGCGCAGACGCCCGCCGCCAGCCGGTCGGCCGGCTGCGCCCGATTGCCCGGCCGCATCTGGTGGCCCTGCCACGCCCGGTTCCCGGCCCGCGACTGTCGCCCCGCCGGTTCCCCGGGCCGCCCCCGGCTGACCGGGTGTCACGCGAACGCCGTGCTTGGCCGCATCATCGTCAGCGGGCCGGCGACGGCGTTCCGCAGCACGCCCACCTCCGGCAGGTCGGGCATCTCCAGGGCCAGGGTGTCGCCCGGCTCCAGACCCAGCCCGCGCTTCCAACCTACGCCGGCCGGTGTGCCGGTGGCGATCACGTCGCCGGGCAGCAGCGTCACCGTCTGGCTGATGTGGGCGATCTGCTCGGCCAGCGAGAAGATCATCGACGACGTGTTGCCGTCCTGCTGCACGACGCCGTTACGGGTCAGCTTCAGGCGGACCTTCTGCGGGTCGGGAACGAACTCGCGCGGCACCATGTACGGCCCGATGGGGGTGCCGGTGTCGAAGTTCTTGCTCTCCAGCCAGTCAGACGCGAAGTTCGGCCAGTCCGGCCGCTGGATGATGTCGCGCGCCGAAATGTCGTTGACGATGGTGTAGCCGGCCACGTAGTCCAGGGCGTCGCGCACGAAGACGTTGCGGCACGGCCGGGCGATGACCGCCCCAAGTTCGCATTCCCAGTCCACCTGCCGGCTGGTGTGCGGCAGCACAATCGTCTCGTTCGGGCCGATGACGCCGTGCGGCAACTTGATGCACACGTAGGGGCGGGTGGCGCTCTTGTCGGGCGGCGTCACGCCAGCCTCGGCGGCAAAGTCGTAGAAGTTGAAGACGGTGCAGAAGACCGCACGTGGCAGCCGGATCGGGGTCAGCAGCCGAATCGAGTGGTCGTCAGCGGTCATGCCGTCGCGGGCGCTCAGGCCAGCAGCCAGCGACCGCAGCGCGGGGTACACGGCGTCCCAGTGCTGGAGCAACGCGAACAGGCCGCCTTGCAGCTCCGGGCGGTTCCCGGCCACCACGTCCAGCGGGAACAATCGTCCATCCACGACCAGCGCCGCGACCTCACGCGGGGGGGTCCGGTCGTCGGCCGAGCCTCGGCGCTCAATGGTCGCAAGCGAGAACGTCCGCATAGCAGCCTCCGTCGCCAGATGATGCCATAGGGGTGTTGAGGAGGGCCGCGTCGCCGCCCGGGGTGCCGGTACTTTCCGGAAATTGTTGCCCTGGCCGGCATCCTGCATGCAAGACTCCCGGAAACCCGGCCGGGCAGCATGCTACGCTCGTTCCACTCGTGGGTTGGGCGTGGGGGTCGGCCGTGCTTGATCGCCTGTTCGCACACTCGGAGGTTGTCCAGATGCCCCACCGTGGACGGCTGCTCCTGGCGGGAGCACTCTCGGCCTTGCTACTAGCCTGCCAGTCGGCCAGCACAGCGGCACCGGGCGCTGCTGCCGCCCCCGCAACAGTTCCAGCCTCTGCGCCGGCCGTGGCGGCGACTGCGCCCCCGGGCAAGCCGGCAGCACCGGCGATGATCGCCGCCAAGCCGGCCGCCCAGCCTCCGGCCGGGCGTCAGGCTGGCGGCACTGTGCCGAGGATCGCCCTCCAGGCGTTGCCGTTCGGGTTCCAGCAGCCGCTGGCGCTGGCCAACGCCGGCGACGGCAGCGGCCGGCACTTCGTGGTGGAGAAGGGCGGCCTGATCCGCGTCATCAAGGGCGACCAACTCTTGCAGACGCCGTTCATCGACCTGAAGTCGCGGGTGACGGCCTCGGGTAGCGAACAGGGACTGCTCGGGCTGGCCTTCCACCCGCGCTACGCCGAGAACGGTCGGTTCTTCGTCGGCTACACCGATACGCAGGGCCGCAACACGGTCGAGCGGTTCCAGGTGTCAGCGGCGAACCCCGACCAGGGCGACCTGAGCACCGGCGTGGTGCTGCTGGCGATTGATGACCCGGCCCAGAACCATAATGGCGGCAACGTCGCCTTCGGGCCAGACGGCTACCTCTGGGTCGGGACGGGCGACGGCGGCGCGGCTGGCGACCGCTACCGCAACGGCCAGAACAAGCAGACGCTGCTCGGTAAGATGTTGCGGCTGGACGTGGACAGCGCCGAGCCGTACGGCATCCCGGCCGACAACCCGTACATTGGAAACGCCGAGTACCGCCCGGAAATCTGGGCGATGGGCCTGCGGAACCCGTGGCGTTACAGCTTCGACCGCGCGAACGGCGACCTCTGGATCGCTGATGTGGGCCAGAACGCTTACGAGGAGATCAACCGGGTGCCGGGCGGCACGGCTGGCGGCCTGAACTTCGGGTGGCCGCTGACGGAAGGGCTGCACTGCTTCCCGGCCACGGCGTCCTGCGACCAATCAGCCTTCACGCAGCCGGTGGCCGAATATGGGCGCGACGGCGGCTGCTCGGTGACGGGCGGCAACGTCTACCGGGGGGCGGCCTACCCCAGCCTGAACGGCATGTACTTCTTCGGCGATTTTTGCACCGGGCGCATCTGGTCGCTGGACGCAGCCGACGGGGCGACCTTCCGCATGACCGAGCAGTTGAAGGATGCGTTGCAGATCACGTCGTTCGGCCAGGACGAGGCCGGCGAGGTCTACATGACGACGTTCAGCGGCCCCGAC
>JBBQBU010000193.1:0-10058 GCA_038318015.1 Chloroflexota bacterium
CCACCCTGGGACGTGCCGATCTCGATGGGCGTGCCGAAGGGTGTGCAGGGCACCGTCACCGGCATTCCGGACAAGGATGCTGATGCCCTCGAAGCCGAGTTGGCGAAGGGCGACGTGGCCGCCGTCATCATCTGGTGCAACGCGCTGACAAAGGAGTGGGCGGAGATCGTCCGCGACAAAGCGAAGGCCCACGGTGCGCTGGTGATCTACGACGAAGTAGTGACGGGCTTCCGGTACGCCCCGGGCGGCGCACAGGAGTACTTCGGCGTGACGCCGGACCTGACGACGCTGGCGAAGATTGTCGCTGGCGGCTTGCCGGGCGGCGCAATCGCCGGCCGCGCGGACATCATTCACCAGTTTGACTTCTCGGATGATCCGAAGAAGCAGCGCTTTGGCCGGGTGGCCCACCCTGGCACCTACAACGGTAGCCCGATCTCGGCTGCTGCTGGCGTCGCTTGCCTGGAGATCGTGAAGGATCCGGCAATCCAGCTCAAGGCTGCCGCGACCGCCACGAAGATCAAGGACGGGTTCAAGGAGTCGCTGACGCGGAACGGCGTGGACGGCTCGGTGACGGGCTGGGCGTCGTACATCTCGACGGGCCTCAAGGCCAAGTCGGGCAGCGCCTGGGAATTGCAACTCAAGTGGCGGGCCGCCATGCAGCTTGGTGGCGTCGATCCGTCCGGCACCAGCCTGATCGTCTCGGCCGTCCACGACGACGAGGATGTCGAGCGCACCGTCGCAGCCTACGACAGCGCCATCCACCGGCTCCAGGCCGAAGGGCTGCTCTAGCTGTAGCCCTGGCATCCAACGTACGAGGCCCGGCCGTCATGGCCGGGCCTCGTTGCGTGTGCGCTGGCTGCGGGCAGCGGATCAGCTACGGCGGTCAGCGTCGACGGAGGGACCTACAGCCGCTGCCGCATGTCTTCGTCCTGTGCGGGTGGTCGCAGAAAATGGAGGATTGACGGCATTGGCGGCTCATCGACGATCACGTCAACGGCCCGATGCTCCTGGCCGCTGAGACGGCCACCGCACTGGCAGCATCGTAGCCGGCCCGCACCGATGGCGAGCGGGCGGGTGCAGTCTGGATCGTGCACGAAACGGCCCGCTTCAATGGCACCAACAACGATGTCGCACGCAGGACACGACACAGTCCACGTCCGGGTTAGTAACGGCATCGAGTGAAACTCCCCTGCTCATGATGCACCGAAGCGGGCACACTCGGCCACAATCTCGTGCGGCCCGGCGGCGGGAGGACGGCGGCACCGCACCCGTGTAGAATCGCCCACGACGGGCCACGACAGCCGGCCCGCGACACCCAGGTACACACTGAGCGGCGGGGCGGCTGGTACGCCCGCCCGCTACGGCAAAGGGGGCGATGATGGGCGTGAATGGGCAGAGCGGAGCGGTGGGTATGTCGCCGTTGGTCGTCGTCAAGGCCGGCACGCTGATCGACGGCACGGGGGCTGCCCCACGGCGTGGCGTGCAGATCACCGTACGGGACGGGCGCATCGTGGAGGTTGGTGCGGCTGGCGACGTGCCGTCTGAGGCCCAGGTGCTCGATTATTCGAAGTATGCGGTCGTGCCGGGCCTGATCGACTGCCATGTGCATCTGGTGTTCAGCGCCGGTGAAAACCCGCTGGCTGACGTGCTGGCCGAGGACGACCGCGCATTGCTGTTGCATGCGGCGTCCAATGCGCGCATCGCGCTGGCCGCCGGCATCACGACCGTCCGCGACCTCGGCGACCGCAACCGCGTGGCCGGCTCACTGCGTGACGCGATCACGGCGGGGTACGCCGTCGGCCCGCGCATCATGACCGCTGGCGCGCCCATTACGATCAGCGGCGGGCATTGCCATTGGCTCGGCATGGAAGCCGACTCTGAGGACGACGTGCGCCGGGCCGCGCGCCGCCAACTGCGCGACGGGGCCGACTGCTTGAAGGTGATGGCCTCTGGTGGGCGCATGACCCCAGGGTCCAACCCGAAGCTGCCGCAGTACAGCGTGGCCCAGGTCGCGGCGGCGGTGGAAGAGGCGCGCCGGGCTGAGAAGACTATCGCCGCGCACGCCCTGAGTGCTGACAGCATCCTGGTAGCGGCGCAGGCCGGCGTGGACACGGTGGAGCACTGCAACTGGCTGGCCCGCGACTCGGACGGGCTGGCGTTCGAGGAATCAACGGCTGTCCTGATGGCCGAGCGCGGTGTCGCCTTTGACCCGACGCTGACGCCGGTCCAGAGCATCCTGGACCGGGACCGCGCCACGCTGACGCCGGTGCAGCTACGGGCCATCGCGATCCGTGAGCAACTGCTGGTCGTCTTCCGCCGGATGCTGGAGATTGGCGTCAAGATTGTGGCTGGCACGGACGCCGGCACCCGCACGGCCATGCTGGACCGCCTGCCGAGCGAGATGTCGCTGTACGTGGAGCAGCTTGGCCTGTCGCCCGTGGCGGCGATCCGGGCCGGCACTGGCGCAGCGGCCGAACAGCTTGGCATCGCGGCGGATGTGGGCACCATCCAGGCGGGTCGCTGGGCCGACCTCGCCATCATCGACGGCGATCCGAGCACCGAGATTCGGGCGCTAGAGCGGTCGCGGGCGGTCATCAAGGGCGGGCAGGTTGTCGCGGAGAACGGCCGGCTGCTGATCTAGCGGGGTGACGCGCAGCCCGCAGCAGGACCGGTCAGGTTGCCGCTCCGTGACTGGTGCGGGCACCATGCAATCCAGGCGCGGCAGGCGTCGCCAGAGCGACGCGGAGGATCGCGACGACATGCCCTTCTACGTGGCGGTCAGTCAACAGACTCAGACCGATACGCTGGTGCAGATCCTGGCGAGTTTGCGGGTCAGCCTGCAGACATACTTCAGCGCCGTTGCTGTAGAATTCTCGCGCCCGGAGCCGGCACCGTAGGTTGTGGCCCTGCAACGTGACGGGGCGGCCAGTGCAGCATCGCACCGACCGCCCCCGAGAGAGGGACGATACTGCGGAAGCGCCGCGTGTGCAGCGCCTCGACGACGAGGGGGGTTGGTCCTGGGCACGAGTCCTGGGCAAATGCCAGATTGCGCCCGTGGAGTTCGGCGCAGGCTTCGCACCACAGGTCCGTGGGGCGCAGTTCGTAGCCAGCCGGCCCCCAGACGACCATGCCGTCGGAGGTCCAACACTGCTCGTCTATAGCACCGAGGACGCTATTACAGGCATGGCAGCGCGCAGATCAGGTGAAATGCCAGGTTGCTGAGGCGAACCGGCTGTGCGCCAGCGCCAATCGGGTTCCAGCACTTCGAACACGCGAGCATCGTCATCGACGTCATCGCAGGGTGTCCTTCCAGGTAGACGGGCGTCAGGGGCGTCGTCGCCGGTCCTGACTCATCGAAACAGACCTGCAACCAGCGTATGCCAGCCTCACTGGCGTGACTACGGGCAGGGCGAACAGACATTGAGGCAGCGCCGTCGTGCATGCTGCATAGTTCGCCCCGGTGCGCGGGTGAGTAGCCCGTCGACGCACGTTTCATAGCGTGTAGCTGCCATCAGGCGGCCATCGTGAGAAACGCGCCAGGCACCCTACATGGTCTGGTTCGCGATGGCGAGGTGGTGGCCGCTGTACCACTCCAGGCGGGCCTGTTGCGCCGCCGTCAGCACCTCGCAGGCCCAACCCCAATGGATCGCTACGGCGTCGCCCACCTGGGCCGCGTCCACGAAGCCGCGCCCCTCTATCTGCCGCATGACGCGCTCGCGGACCGGCGCGCCGAGGGCCAACTTGCCGGCCGCGAGTACGAGCGGCACGCGGTCCACCACCAGTTCGCTGCCGTCCACCTCCACGACGGTGCCCCAACTGACGCGGCAGTGGTCCATCGTGGCGAGGCTCTGGCCGAAGTCGCCGGTGCGGCTGTGGACATCAAGGACGTGAAAGCTGTGGTGTGGACGCGCGCCGGCCGGCGCCTTCCCGAGAACGAGGTCTCGGGTGCGGCCCTGCAACTGCTTCCCGAACCGGGCCAGCAGCGAGTCGTGCAGTTGGCGCACCTCCACGCGGTCAAGGAGGCTGTTGCCGATCCAGTAGGCGTCTACCACGCGCGGGTCAAACGGGTCCGGGATGCCGTTTTCGCGGGCGATGAGTTGCAGGTACGGCAGCGCGCCGGTGAACTTCTTCAGGTGCGCGCCCAGTCCGCCGTCGGTGAACTGCGCCACGCCGTACTGGAAGAGCTCGTCGTTGGCGTCGCCGCCGCAATAGCGCAGCCGGTTCGGCATGAAGCCGTACCGGATGAAGCGGACCATGCCGTCTAGCGGGGCGGCCGGGGTCGCGGGGGCGGCCGGCGTGATCAGCGCGGTGGTCGCGCCGTCGGTTGTGGTGTCAATCATGGCGCGGCCTCCACCGGATTGCTCGCTGTTGCGCTCATGTCCCATGCTGATTCCAGCGTGGCCTGGAGCGCCAGGATCTCTTCGGCTTCCTCGGCTGAGACCCGGTCGAGCACCACGCCGGCGTGGACGAGTACGTACTCACCGGGCATCAGCCCCTCGGCACCGGCGGTCGCGACCCAGAGCGGCGCGTCGTCCCACTCGACTTCGACGCGGTCGCCGTCAACCCTCAGGATGCGGCGCGGCACGGCCAGGCACATCAGCGGCTCCCCGCCCCGACTGGCACATCCAGCGGCGTGAGGGTGACGCCAAGTAACGTCAGGTCGTCGTGCTCGTCCACCTCTTCGACGTGGGCGCAGTTCACGCAGATCCAGAGGTGCCCGACCAGGTCTTCAGCCTGCATTGTCCGCTCGATGCCGCAGGCGCAGTCAACGACGTGGCTGACAACCTTGATGTCAAGTCTGGTGTCCTCCAGCGGCGTCTCGCGGCAGAGCATCGTCCAGGCTTGCAGCAGCGCGTCTTCGGCGAAGGTGCTGCCGCGCTGCACCCGCACGGCGTCCACCGTGCACGGCTGGTGGGCCTGCACTTCGACCATGATGGCTTCAATCAGGGATGCGACGGCTCCGACTTCATGCATGGGTGTGCCCTCCAGAGGGGCCGAGAGGCTCGGCAGCAGGCGGCATCGCGAAGGATGCTGGTGTGCCCCGTTGTGAGGCGTGCGCTGACAGGGCGCTGCGGACGGCTGCCAGCGCCCGTGGGATGGCAGCCTGCACCACAGGGGAGAGTTCGTTGCCGTAGCCGAAGTCTCGGCCGGCCACGGATACGACGACGGCTGGCGGGTACGCGCCGTACAGCGCCCCGGCCAGCCCGAGCAGCGTCTGTGGCTCGACATCGTGACTGAATGTGAGTGACGTGCCTTCCTGCGGGGGGACGGCGGCGCTGGCGACGTGGCCCGGCTCGCCTTCGGCGCTGGCGTCCACGAAGATGACGAGGCCAGCGCGGCTGATCGGCTCGGCAAGCTCCGGCGTGAGTTGGTGGGTGGTGATGACGGTGGCGGCGTCGGGGGACAGCACAGCGGCGAGTTGCTGCGCCACGTGCCAGCCCACGCCGTCGTCGGCACGCAGCGGGTTACCGTAGCCGATCACCAGCGGCAGCATGGTCACGCGCCGTCCCGCGAGCCGCGCACCAGTTCGTCCAGGACGGTGCCGTCCGGGGCGGCCAGTTGTATCCGAAGCGGCATCTTGCCAAGCGCGTGCGTCGAGCAGCTCAGGCAGGGGTCGTAGGCGCGAATGACCGCCTCGACCCGGTTCAGCATCCCTTCTTGCAGCTTCTCGCCATCGACGTACTTCTTGGCGACCTGGAAGACGCCCTTGTTCATCGCTAGGTTGTTGTGGCCGGTGGCGATGATGAGGTTGGCCCAGACCATGATGCCGTTCTCGTCAATCTTGTAGTGGTGCAGCAGCGTGCCGCGCGGCGCTTCAGCCAGCCCGACACCCTCCAGGTTGTTCGGCTCGGCGTGGGCGCGCACACGGGTGCTCAGGATTGCCGGGTCTTCCAGCAGCCGGCTGATGATCTCCAGCGCGTGCAGGATCTCGATGAGGCGGGCGTAGTGGTAATGGAACGAGCCGAGGACCGACCCGGCCTGCATCTGCCGGAACTCGGCCCACTCGCGGCCGGCCTTTGGCGTGTCGATCATTGACGCGACGTTCATGCGGGCCAGCGGGCCGACCCGGTACAGGCCGTCCGGGTAGCCGCGCGGCAGGTAGTAGGCGGACTTCAGGAAGCTCCACGGCTCCACCGTCTCGCCAACGTAGGTCGGGTAGTCCTCAGCGAGCAGGCCGTCTGCCACGATGCTGCCGTCGGCGTCCACGATGCGGAGGTTGCCGTCGTAGTAGTCGAGCGCGCCGCGATCGTCCACCAGCCCCATGAACATCGACGGGAAGTTGCCGAAGTTCTCCACCTCGTCGGGGAAGCGGTCGAACACCTGCTTGAACTGCGGCAGCGCCCGCTCGACAATTGCCGTGACCTCGGGAAGGGCCGCCATGATGGTGGCGCGCTTCTCCTCCGAAAGCGGCTCGCTGACGCCACCAGGGACGACCCAGGCGGGGTGAATGCGCTTGCCGCCCAGCAGTTCGATGACCTGCTGCCCGAACTGGCGCAGGCGGATGCCGTCACGGGCCACCTCCGGGTGTTCGCGCATTAGCCCGAAGACGTTCCGGTCCACCGGCTCGGCGTCCATTCCGAGCAACAGGTCCGGCGCGGACAGGTAGAAAAAGCTGAGTGCGTGGGACTGGATCAACTGGGCCAGGTTGATGATGCGCCGCAGGTTGGCGGCCGTCTGCGGAATCTTCACGGCCATGATGGCATCGCAGGCTTTCGCCGACGCAACCAGATGGCTGACCGGGCAGATGCCGCAGATGCGGGCCATCAGCGACGGCATCTCGTGGAACGGCCGGCCTTCGCAGAGCTTCTCGAAGCCGCGAAACTGCGTGATATGAAACTTGGCGTCCTGCACGTGGCCGGCGTCGTCAAGCTGAATCGTGATCTTGGCATGACCCTCGATGCGGGTCACTGGATCAATCGTGATCTGTCGGGCCATCTGTCGCCTCGTGTCGCGCTGTGTCGCTTCGCTTAGCGGCCGAATCGCGTCTTGGTCGTCAAGTCGGGCGTGCGGCCCGCCAGCAAGTCCATGAGCAAGCCGTAGATGACATCGGCCGGGGGCGGGCACCCCTGGAGGAAGATGTCAACCGGCACGTATTCGTGAATTGGGCGGACAATGGGGAGCAGTTTCGGGACCACCTGATCGGGCACGCTCGGATTGAGCGTCGCCGTCTCGAAGTAGCCGCGCTGGAACAGGTCGTGCAGCGAGAAGGCGTTGCGCATCGACGGCACATTGCCGGTCACGGCGCAGTCGCCAAACGCGATCAGCACCTTCGTCTTGCGGCGGATGCGGTGGATCTTTTCAAGGTCTTCTTCGCTACTCACCGCGCCCTCGACAAGCGCCACGTCCACATCGTCGGGGTAGATCTTCAGGTCAATCAGCGGCGTGTAGACCATCTCGACGTGCTGGGCAATCTCGATCAGCCGCTCGTCCAGATCAAGGAACGACATGTGGCAGCCCGAGCAGCCGTCCAACCAAACGGTGGCCGCCCGCACCTTGCGCGCTGGCGCAGCCGATCCTTGCCCCCCCTCTCCCGCTGCACTGACCGTGGCGGCATTCTTCCCCCCCTCTCCCGCTTGCGGGAGAGGGGGCTGGGGGGTGAGGGCATCCGCCTGGGGGGTGAGGGCATCCGCCTGGGGAGTGAGGGCATCCGCCTGGGGAGTGAGGGCATCCTGTGGCTCGTTCATCGTTGCCGCTCCCGCATCGTCAGCAACGATGGCAGCAGATCGCGGTGCTTCACCATCTCGCTCACGGCCTTGCCCTTCTCGAAGAGCGCACCCGTCGGGCAGACGTTCACGCACTTGCCGCAACTCGTGCAGCTAGCGGAGTCGCCCCACGGCTGCGCCAGGTCGGTGATGACGCGGGCATCGGTGCCGCGCCCCATGATGTCCCAGGTGTGCGCGCCCTCGATCTCGTCGCAGACGCGGACGCACCGCGTACAGAGGATGCACCGGTTGTGATCGACGGCGAACCGCTCGTGCGAGGCGTCCACGGTGCGGTTCTGGTAGAGGTAGGGGAAGCGCACGTGATCGATGCCCAGGCGCTGCGCCATCCACTGAAGCTCGCAGTTGCCGTTCACTACGCAGACCGAGCAGATGTGGTTGCCCTCAGCGAACAACAACTCGACGATCATCTTGCGGTAGCCGCGCAGGCGCTCCGAGTCCGACGTGACCTCCATGCCCTCTTCGATGCGCGTGGCACAGGCCGGCAGCAGTTTGTTGGTGCCCTTCACCTCGACGATGCACAGGCGGCACGCGCCGACCGTGGACAGACCGTCAAGCTGGCAGAGCGTCGGGATGAAAACGCCGTTCTCCCGCGCGACCTCAAGGATTGACTCACCCTCGCGCGCACCGACATCCTTGCCGTTGATGGTGAGGGTCTTGACGTGGACCGGCGGAACGGTCATGGTCGGTCCCCTTCCTGGGTCGTCGCTGGCCCGGCTGCAGCGGACATGACGATGGTCAGCGGGATGTAGGACGGCGCGCTGCCATTGCCGTGTGCCGCGCCGTCCCCGGAACCGCCGCCCTCAACGATGGCCGACGCGTACTCCTCATGGAAGTAGCGCAGGGTGCTCAAGACCGGGTTCGGGGCCGACTGGCCCAGGCCGCACAGGCTGGTGTTCTTCGTCAGGTCGCAGAGTTGTTCCAGGAGCGCCAGATCGGCGGCAGTCGCCTGCTTGTCGCAGAACCGCGAGAGCAGCCGGTGCATCTCGACCGTGCCAACGCGACACGGGATGCACTTCCCGCACGACTCGGTCATCGAGAACTCCATGAAGTACCGCGCAACCTCGACCATGCTGGACGTGTTGTCCATCACGATCATGCCACCTGACCCCATGATCGAGCCGAGCCGGGTTAGCGACTCGTAGTCGACCGGGTTGTCCAGAAGTTCGTCGGGGATGCAGCCGCCTGATGGACCGCCGGTCTGCACTGCCTTGAAGGTGCGCCCCTCGGGTACCCCGCCGCCGATATCGAACACGATCTCGCGCAGGGTGATGCCCATCGGCACCTCGATCAGACCGGTGTTCTCGACCTGCCCGGTCAGCGCGAACACTTTCGTTCCCTTGCTCTTCTCCGTCCCGATGCCGGCGAACCAGTCGCCGCCGTTGCGGATGATCGGGACGATGTTGGCGAGCGTCTCGACATTGTTGATGAGCGTGGGGCAGCCCCAGAGGCCCGATTCGGCGGGGTAGGGCGGGCGCGGGCGCGGCTGGCCCCTAGCCCCCTCGATGGACGCGATCAGCGCCGTCTCTTCGCCGCAGACGAACGCGCCGGCCCCGAGCCGAATCTCCACGCTGAACGAGAACGGTGTGCCGAGGATCCCGTCGCCCAGCAAGTTGCGCTGACGGGCCTGCCGGATGGCCGTCGTCAGGCGACGGATCGCCAGCGGATACTCGGCCCGCACGTACAGGTAGCCCTCGTGCGCGCCGACTGCATACGCCGCAATCGCCATCCCTTCGAGGATGCGATGCGGGTCACTCTCCAGCACTGAGCGATCCATGAACGCGCCGGGGTCGCCCTCGTCGCCGTTGCAGATGACGAACTTGCGGTCGCCGCCACCCTTCGCCACCGTCCGCCACTTCAGGCCGGTCGGGAAGCCCGCGCCGCCGCGCCCGCGCAGCCCGCTCGTTGAGATCTCGTCGATCACGCCGGCTGGCGTCAACTCGTAGAGCGTCTTCGCCAGTGCCTGATAGCCGCCGACAGCGATGTACTCCTCGATGCGTTCGGGGTCGATCTCGCCGGCATGCTCCAGCACGATGCGCTGCTGCCGCGTAAAGAACGGGTTGCCGGTGTGGGCCTGGAGCCGTGCCAATGGCTCGGTGTCCAGGCTGTCGAGCAGCGCCGGGGCGTCGGCCGGCGTGACGTACTGGTACAGCAGTCCGTCCGGCTCGACGCTGACCATCGGGCCGGCCGTGCAGAGGCCGCGACAGCCCACGCCGCGCACGAGGCACTGCTTCGTCTGGCCGCGTGCCTTGACCTCAGCCGTGAGGTTGGCCTTGATCTGCTCGCTGCCGGACGAGTGGCAGGCTGTCGCCGTACATACATTGATCTGATGAGCGA
>JBBQBU010000194.1:0-9950 GCA_038318015.1 Chloroflexota bacterium
TCGACCGGCGGGGATCTCGTCGATCAACTCCGCGAGTGGTTTGATCGACAGCGCGAGCGCTTCGCTGGGCGCGGATCTGGCGGGCAGCCGCGTGGCGGCCAGCGGCGCGCTGGCCGACGCCCAGCCGCAACCTCGGGCAGGGTTCAGGCCGTCCCACTGGGTACCCCCCGGCCGGCCGGTACCGGCCGGCCGGGACGCGGCCGGAACGACCGTGCCAACCGTGGCACGTTCACGATTGTTCTCGGTGCCGTGCTCATCGTTGGTGTTATCGCGCTGTTCTTCGCGGTGCGGTGGGCGATGCAGTCGTCTGCGACCGGCCCGACCGCGAACGCGACGCCCAGTGCTTCGCCACAGCCGGGACCGGCCCAGGCGCCTAGCCCACCGCCGTTCCTGGTGCCATCACCTTCCCCGTCACCGACGCCCCAGCCGCCGCCACAACAGCGCATCCACGTGGTCGAGGGCGGCGACACCCTGAACCGCATCGCACAGCGGTACTCGGTGTCTGTAGACGCCATCATGCAGGCGAACGCCTTCACCGACCGCAATCGCATCCTCAGAATCGGCGAGCGGCTGGTGATTCCGGACGGGGCACCGGGTAGCCCGGTTCCTGGCGTGCTGCCGCCGCCGCCACCGCCGGCGCAACCGCCCCGCTAGCGACCGTCGCCAACGACCCGTGAGAGTTGCTGGCGACGAAGCGAGTCGGCCGGTCGATGACGCAGCCGACGGTGTGTGTCGCGGGCGCAAGCCGTGAAAGCCGCGCTGATGGACGACGTGCGCTAGGTGTCCAGGTGGTACGCCGTTGCTGCAGCCTGCCTGTCAACTTGCGACGCGGGCGTCCTCGGGCAGGCTCAGCACCAGCGCTTCGCCCAGCAACTCGAGCGTCACCCAGCCGATGGCGGTTAGCTGATCAATAGCGGCACGGAGATCGTTGTAGCTCACACCCAGGGCATCGGCGATATCGTCGAGCGTTCCCCGAAGGTCACGTCCAGCGACGGCGTCGAGGACACGGCCCTCGACGATCACCGGCACCAGGGTATGGAGCGAGGAATCGGCGGTTTCGGATCGCATTGCAGCATCCTCTTGCTTGGTCACACCTAGCAAAACGAGGCTGCGATGTCCGGAGTGATGGCTTTCGTCCGGTCGTCCGCCGGGCTATTGCGCAGAGTCAGAAGCGGGCCGGTTGCGACGCTCGCGTTCGTCACGCTGCTGCGCGCGGCGGTCCTCGGCCTCGCTGAGAGCGGCGACGGTCGCCATGCAGCGCCACGCCGCGTTGATGAGCGTCTCGGCTTCCGCGCCGGCCATCTCCCAGGTGGGGTCGCCTTGCTGGGCGAGATCCCAGCAGCGGCGCTGCACGATCCCACCCAGTTCGGCGGCCAGGGCTGACAGCAGATACGTGCCCTGGCGGAAGTCCACGCTCTCGGAGCGCTGCACGAGATAATCGAGCAGGACGGCAGCATGTTCCCGCGCCTGCTCCTCAAGCTCATCACGGTACGTCACGAAAACAATAGTACTCTGCCGTGGTGCTGCCTGGCAGCGCCGCGACGCCGCTAGGATGCGCGGCGCTGGCCGGACCGCCGCGTGGCGCTTGCTGCGACCGGTGTCGGAATCGGGGTGAAGGTCGAGAGGTCACGCGAGAATGGCGAGTCCTCAGCTTCGAGGTAGAGGCTGCCGCCGCAGAATCCGCACCGCGAGCGTCCGGCCTGGGTGCGAAGCGGCGGTGCCGTGGACAGCCGCTGGAACGTGCCGTTGCGAACCTGGCCCGAATGCCGGCCGCACAGCATACAGTGAACGTTAAACAGGCTAGCCATTGCTCTGCACTCCTGCGCGGTGATGCGTCTGACCGGCCGGCGTGCGTCAGCGTCGTAGCTGCTGCCGTCCTGACGGTCGAAGACAGAAGAGACAGGCGCAAGGCGTGTGCCAGCCATCCCGTGGGGTCTGGCGGCGCTGTCGGGGACATTCGGCCCGATGCCAGCGCAGCGCAACAGCGATGCGAAACGTACGGCTACGGTGGCGGGCAGGCGCGCCTGCACAAGACTAGCGGGTTAGGCCCGGTGAACTGGTCGCTCCACGGTCCCAGTACATTGACCGTTCCACTACGACCGGATGGTCGGCCGTTACGCGCGTCGAGATGTCCGCGTCAGGCACGTACTTGTTGGCGTCGACCGTGATGCGGCTGGTGGGCTGCATCAGGAAGCTCTGCATGATCGGCGCTTGCCCGTCCGCCTGGGTGAACATCACGTCAACCTGGGTCGCGTCGGGGTTCGGGTTCAGGATGGCGATGACCTCGCGGTACGGGGCGCGGGTGCTGCCTTCGGGGAGGTACCATTCCGTTTCGGGAATCGGCATGGCGGTCGATGCGTGCCCGCCGGCGCCGTTGGCAAGGTACAGCGACCGTTCCACGATGATCTGCTGGTCGGAGTCGATGCGTGCGCCGAACGTGGTGTTCGGCACCACCGTATCCGCGAACACGCTCAGGCGCGTGCGCGGGTCGAGCGCGTAGTAGGCCACCAGGGTCGTTCCGTCATCCTTGATGAACGTGACCTGCACGTTTGCCACGTCGGTCTTGCTCGGGTTCTGCAGCAGAATCCAGGTGTCAAAGCCGGGCCGGCTGTCGCCCTCGGCCAGGAACCACGTCTGCCCGGGCGTCTTGGCTCCGATGGTGCCGTGGCCGCCGCCGTTCGCAAAGTACATGGTCCGTTCGACGATGATGGGATCGTCGGCGCGGACCTCTGTCGCGAAGCCGGCCGACTTCACGATGTCGTTGGTGTCCACGCTGACCCGCGCGAGCGGCGGCAATGGCTGGTCCACCTCCACCGTGGTGCCGTCCTCCAGCATGAACGTCAGGTGCGCGGTTGTCTCTTGCTCGTTCGGGTTCAGCAGCAGAATCCAGGTGTCGAACGGCGGTTGCGTCGAGCCTTCCGCCAGGTACCAGGAGCGCGCTCCGGAGCGGGTGCCGATGCCGCCGATAGCGTCGTGCCCGAAGTAGACGGTCCGCTCGGCAAAGACGGATGTTTCGGCCTCGACCCGCGTCGCCACCAGGGCGTTCGGCACGATGGTATTGACGTGGACGCTCTTGCGACTGTTCGGCGGGATGGTGATCGCCTGGTAGGCGACCGGGCCTTCCTGGGTCATGAAGGTGATCCGCACCGTCGCCATGTCGGCAAGCGGGTTTTGGAGGATGATCCAGGTATCGAAGCCGGGCATGGTGCTGCCCTCGGCGAAGTACCAGGAGATCGGCTCGTCTGGTAGCGGCCCGGGCTGCGGCAGCGGCTTGATCGACGGCAGGACGATGCGCGGCGCCGACGGCAGCACCGGCGCCCCCTGGCCGCGCTCCGGGGTGGCCGTCGGGCGGATCGCCGGGCGCGTCGGGACCGAGATCGGGCGCAGGGCGTTGACAGCCTTGAAGGCGTTGATGCGCCCGGCTCCCAGGAACGTCCCGCCAGAACGCGGATTCACCTCGTCGGCGGTGCTGGTGATGAGGTCGCGCAGTTGGCCGGGGGTCTGGTCCGGCTTGATGGACAGCAGGAGCGCCGCTAGCCCCGAGACGTGCGGCGCTGCCGCCGAGGTGCCGGTGTGCAGGATGTACGGGCCGTTCCCGCCGTCGCGCCAGGCCGGGCCGGGCACGTCTACGCCCGGCGCCGCGATGCTCACGTATGGCTGCCTCTGCGAGAACGGCGGAGCGCCGTCCTTCTCGTCGGTGGCCCCCACGGCCATCACTGTGGAGTAGGCGGCGGGATAGATGACTTCGTTGCCCTTGTCGCCGGTGTTGCCGGCGGCGGCCACAACGAGGACGCCGCGCCGTTCCGCGAACCGCACGGCTTCATCGAGCAGCCGCGACTGGTACGGCGTTCCCGACGACAGATTGATGATCTTCGCCTTGTTCTCGACGGCGAAGATGATGCCCTTTGAGACGGCCGCATCCGGCCCGAGGCCCTTCGAGTCCAGCACCTTGATCGGCATGATCTTGGAGTTCCAGGCGATGCCGGCGGTCCCCTCATTGTTGTTGCCGACAGCAGCGATCACGCCAGCGACGTGGGTGCCGTGCGACGAGTCGTCCCAGGCGTCCGGGTCGTCATTGACGAAGTCGTAGCCGTCGATGACGTTCCGTTCCAGGTCAGGGTGGGCCTCGTCAACGCCAGTGTCCAACACCGCCACAATCACGTTCGCACTGCCCGTCGTCACATCCCAGACCCCTTCCATGCCGATCTTCCGCAGCCCCCACTGGAACTCCTTGTAGATCGGATCGTCGGGGATTATCAGGGCGTGTAACAGGGCGTTGCGCTCGGCGGCCAGCACGCGCGGGTCAGCCGACAGTGCGGCCATCCAGGCGGGTTCTTCGCCGACTGCGACGCCGAGGACGGCCGCGCGCAACTCCGGGATGGTGTCCAGCAACAGCGCATCGCTACCCACGACCTCATCAAGGTAACGGTCGAGGTGCTCGCCGTCACGCAGCAGCACGACGACTTGCCCCGGCAGCAGATCAGCAGGCTCAACGAGTGACTCAGGCGTGCTGGTGTCTGCCGACACCTGCGTAGCCAGTGCGGGGCTCTCCGGGGCCGGCTCGTGCGCCGGCGGTGATGTGAACCGCGTGGCCAGGACGCCCAGCACGAGCGTCAGTGTCAGGAGCGCTGAGGCATGTGCAACCCACCCGCGACCCGCTCGTGTGCAGCGAGCAGCGCGGGCGCTCATTCGGTCAGTGCCTGCACCACACGCTCCGCGCCCCGCTCATCAAGCGTCCGCTCACGCGGTCCCTTGCCGCCCCGCACACTGGTCCGGATCGACTTCAGCGTCACGACAGGGTACGTCGAGCCGTCGATACGCAGCTTCACGGCCGGATTGGTGAACACGATGAGGCCATCTATCGGCGGCTGCTTGGACTCAACGATGCCGGCTTCGGTCAAGTGCGCCCGCACCTTCGCGATGCCCTTCGCGACATCCTGAGTCGGGTCGCCAAACGGCGTGCCCCCGAACATTGCCATGACGCGCTTGAACCAGGATCCGGCAGTGCGGCTCCAATGATCGCCCCGGCACGAAATAGTTCCGTCGTGCAAGCGGGCCACCACCACCTGGATGCCGGCCGGCCCGACCAGGATGTAGTCGGGAAGCTTCGTCCTGGCGAAGGCTATCAGCGTGTACCGCTTGTCCAGGCTCTTGAGCGCCTTCGCCAGGACCACATCGTGCCGAAAGCGGGGGCCGTAGCGGCGCAGAAAAATCTGCCCGACGTTGTAGAGGATCAGCCCGATGATGATCGCGCCGTAGGCCATCCCCATCTGTTCAAGCGTCGGCTCTGGGTTCGACCAAGAGATGAAGAGACCGACAGCAAAAACGCCCAGCGCCCCGAGGTGGGCCGCGCTGGCGAACTTGACACGGGTGGAGATCACCCTCTGATTGACGACGACGTGCATATGGCCCGCCCGAAACGTGCGTTCAAGCCGACGGTGCCCTGCAGCTGCGAGGGATGCCGGAAGCATCCACCGTCAGACCGTCACGCTGTCGGGTGCGTGGGGTGAGCGCAATTATATACGCGCATTGCGTGTCGTCGGGCACGGTTTTGGGCACTGATCCGGCGGCGCAGGACGATGACCCGCATCGGACCTGTCGCGCGGGAGCGCGGCTACCGCTGCGAGATATCGCCGGTCTCGAGTTCGCGCAGGCCCGCGCGGACGTTCGACAGCGCCTGTTCTAGCCGGTCCTGCACCCGTGTCAGCAGCGTGCCAGCGTACCGGTCGGCCTCTTCGCGCGTCGTGATCGCGTCGCGCTCGGCTTGCTCTTCAATCTCGTTCGCCCGTAGCTCCGCTGCCCGTACGACCGTATGGTCTTCGACCAGTCGGTTTGCTCGCTGCTTTGCGCCGCTGACGATGCGGTCCGCCTCCTCCCGCCCCTCGGCCAGCACGTGTTCCCGCTCGGCGATGACCCGACGCGCTTCCTTGATCTCGGTGGGCATGGCCACGCGCATCTGATCGAGGATGTCCAGGCACTCCTGCTCGTCCACCAGTGTGCGGGCCATCAGCGGCACGCGTGACCCGGTGACGAGCGCCTCTTCGAGCCGGTCCAGCAGATACATGAAATCGACGGCACCACCAGCTTCGACATCAGACATTGCAGCCTCCGTCAACGTCCGTCGCGGACGAATTGACGCTTGAGCGCCTCGGCCACGACTGGTGGGACCAGCCCGTCGATGTTCGCGCCGCCGTTCGCCACTTCCTTGACGATGGTAGAACTGAGGTAGGCGAAGCGTAGCGATGTCATCAGAAAGACCGTCTCGACTTCCGAATCCAGATGTCGGTTCATCGTCGTCATCTGATACTCGTACTCGAAGTCGGTGACGGCACGCAGGCCGCGCACGATGGCACACGCGCCGCGCGCCCGCGCGTACTGCACGGTCAGGCCCGAGTAGCCTTCAACGGTGATGTGGCACCCATCTGCGGCCTCACCCATGCTCTCGCGGGCCAGCGCAATGCGCTCCTCAGGCGAGAACAATAGGGACTTCGCAGGGCGGTCGTAGACGGCCACGATGAGCTCGTCAAACAAGCCTGCCGCACGCCGTGCAATATCCACATGCCCGTTGTGGACCGGGTCGAACGTGCCAGGATAAATGGCAACTCTATGCACTGCGGGATCGCTCGGGGTGCTCAGAACATCCTCCGTCAGCTAGGGTCGGCGGCGGCCGAGGCGTACAGGCTCACCGAGGCAGCGCCGTGATTGCGGGTTCGCAGCAGGCGAAGCCCCCGCTGCCGGGCCGGGTCCGCGAGGTGCTGGGGCGGGTTGGTCGACGCACTATGCTCCCAGACGACGACCCCGGAGTCGTCCAGCAACGCACCGCCGGCTAGACGCTCCATCACCTGTTGCACGCCCTCGGCATCATACGGAGGGTCGAGCAGTATTAAATCATAGGGTCCGTGGAATGTCGATACGGCAGATTCGGCGCGCATGCTGTGGACGGCCGCCTGATCTTTGAAGCCGGTTGATTCCAGATTGGCGGAGATGGCCTTTCGCGCGTCCCTGTTCGACTCCACAAGATCGGCGTGCGTCGCCCCACGGCTTAGCGCCTCGATGGCCAGCGCGCCGCTGCCGGCGTACAGCTCCAGCACGCGCGGCCACGCCACCGCCGACGCGTAGCGGCCGTCGTGCTCCTCGTCACCCTCCTCGTGCTCGAAGCCGCGCCGCAGCGCCTCCGCGTCCAGCATTGAGAAGATTGCGCCCTTCACCTTGTCGCCGGTTGGGCGGGTCTGGATTCGCTCTGGGGCGCGGAGTGGGCGGCCCCCGGCGCTGCCAGCTATGACGCGCATCTAGTGTGCCTCCCCGGCTGCTCCGAGTCGCGGGCGCACGTCGTTTGCCACGAAGGCGTATGCCTCCAGCATGTCCGACGCAGAGAGGCCGCGCGCGCAGCTCAGCATCAGGTGTTCCACCCCGAGCGCCTGGTAGCGGCGCAGCTTCTCGGCGCAGGCATCGGGGTCGCCGGCTAACTCCCACGCTGCGCCGCCATCGGCCGGGCCGGTGCCAGGCGGGTGGACCAGGACGCCGAGCGAGATCGTGACGGCGCTTTCGGGGCGGCCGTAGCGCGCCAACTGCTCACGCAGGTAGCCCAGGTGCCCGGCCAATTCGTCGGGCGGGATGCGGAGCGGCTGCCAGCCGTCGCCCAGCTCTGCTGCGCGCCGGATCGAGCGCCGGCCGTGCCCACCAATCCAGATCGGCAGGCCGCCGGGCTGGGCTGGCTTCGGCTGCATCAGGACTGGCGCGAAGTCGTACGCCTGCCCGTGGTGTTCAAGCGGACCGTCAGCAGCCCAGGCCGCGCGCAAGATGCTGATCGCCTCGTCGGTCGCCACGCCGCGCCGGTCGAACTGGTCGCCGAAGCCGAGCGCCGCGAACTCCTCGCGCATCCAGCCGGCCCCGACGCCCAGGATGCAGCGCCCGCCCGAGAGCGCATCCAGCGTGGCCCACTGCTTCGCGACCAGCAGCGGCGGGCGCTGCGGCAGGACGATGACCGACGTGCCAAGCTCCAGTCGGGTCGTCCGTCCAGCCACAAACGCCAGCACGGCGAACGCTTCCCAGAAGTTCTGGGCCTGCTCTGGCGAGAACGAGCCGGGCGGGCCGTACGGATACGCCGAGGTGATCGCGGTGGGGATGGTGACGTGATCGGACACCCAGGCCGAATCGAGGCCGAGCGCTTCCGCCTCGGTCGCGAGCCGCGCAATCGAGTCCGCGGACGCCGCCGGGCCGTTATTGCCGAGATGGATGCCGATTTTCATGTTTTCCCCCCTGTCATCCGCGTCGGGCGCTCCAGGCGCATGATGAAGGACAGCAGAGGATACCTGGAAGCGGCCCAACACCGGCGGCTGAGGGCCATGCGCGTCAGATCCGCCTGGTGCGCCTGGTGCGAGGAACCGCACGAACATCGGAGCTGGGCGGCGATCCGGTATCCTCAGGCCGTGGTACGGAAGGGGCGGGATCGGTGATCGTCTCGGTGGCAATGAACGCGCGTGGAGTCCGGTCGGTCGAGCGGAGCGTCTGCATCATGCTCGATGTGCTGCGAGCGTCCAGCACAATGCTGGCGATGTTTGAAGCAGGGGCGCAGGGGCTTCAGCTTGCGGAGTCGCCGGAAGCGGCGCTGGCCGTCGTGGCCAACCAGCGTGACGCCTACTACGTCTGCGGCGAACGCGCGGGCTTGAAGGTCGAAGGCTTCGACTACGGCAACTCTCCGGCCGAGGTGGCAGAGGGCGACCTGTCCGGCCGGCAGATCATCTTCGTGACCTCCAACGGCACGGCGGCGCTGCGAGCGGTGGCAGATGCGCCATTGGTGCTGGTCGGCAGCCCCCGCAACGAGGTGGCCGTCGTTCGGCAGGCGACCCGTGAGGCGGCAGCGCGCGGCTACGATCTCCTCATCCTCTGTGCGGGCGACCAGGGCGGCTACGGCATCAGCCTGGAAGATGCGTTCGTGGCCGGCATGCTGGTGGACCGGCTCTTGAAGCTAAGTCCGCGCCGGCTGGCCCCTGGTGAGGCCGCAAGCGAGCCGGATGCCCTGGCCCTGGACGACTCGGCGATCGTGGCCCACCGGCTGTTCCGGTCGTACCTCGGCTCGAAGCCCGGCCATGCTACCCGCGAGAACCTGCTCGCCATGTTCGCCGAGTCGCGGCGCGGCCGTGAGTTGCCGACCATCGGCTTTAGCGCCGACCTGGAGTACTGTTCTGAAATCGACGTAACAACCGTGGTGCCCCGGCTCGACGGCGCTGGCGCGACGCTGACCGTCGTCGCGTAGGCCGTGTGATGCGGCCCGGCTGGGCGGAACGCGCGTTGCTCGGCCTGATCCTGCTGGTTGGTGCCGGATTGCGGCTCTGGCTGCTGCTCGGGCCGTTCAGTGAGATCGACGCTGACGAGGCCGTGGTCGGGCTGATGGCGCTCCAGATGCCCGGCGAGTTGCCAGCCTTCTACTGGCAGCAGGAGTATCTCGGCACGCTGGAGCCGCTGACCGCGTGGCTCGTCTTCGGGCTGGTCGGGCCCTCCGCTGCCGCCCTCAAGGCGGTTCCCGCCCTCTACTCGCTGCTGTTCGTCGGTCTGGTGTACGTGGTGGCGCGGCCGGCGTTCGGGCGCGGGCCGGCCCTGCTGGCGGCGCTCTATCTCGCGGTGCCGCCGTCGTTCTTCGCGGCCTGGAGCGTCAAAGCGCGCGGCGGCTACCCTGAAGCGTTGGCCCTCGGGATGGTCTGCCTGCTGGCCGCCCAGCGCCTCGTGGTCGCGCGCGAACAGTCACGCGGGGGAGCCCTCGCCCCCGACCCCTCTCACGTTGCGTCCCTCACCCCCGACCCCTCTCCCACAAGTGGGAGAGGGGAGAAGTCGGCGGGGGTGGGTGCGGTCTCGTGGGCGCTGCTGTTTGGCGTTGCGGCGGGACTGGCCCTCTGGACGCACCCGATGGCGGTCATCTTCGTGGCGGCCGGCGCGCTCTATATCCTGTTGTC
>JBBQBU010000195.1:0-9916 GCA_038318015.1 Chloroflexota bacterium
CCGACTACGTCGCTGAAGAAATCAGTGGGAAGCTGTACGTGAGCGGCGCCGGCCTGGAATGGTCGGGGCTACCTGCGCGGATCGACGGCATTCCGTCGTGCTATCTGCTGATCCGCCTGGCATTTCCGAAAGCCTATGCCCGTCCGAGCCACGCCATCGTTGTCCGTGCAATGAGCGGCGAGGGACACCCGGTCGGGCCTGACCCGCTCCTGCAAGCAACGATGTATTTCGATCTCGATGGTGTTCCAGACGACTTCACCGAAGTCTCAAGCAACCTGCCAGTGCAGGTGGTCGAGTATCCGGCGACGCTCGATCCGGACGGCGTAATCTTTCTGGATCTCCTGGTCGACGACATTCTGGTCAGCCGCCTGCCGGTGCAGTTGCGCCCGGTAGATGACTGATGGCCGGAAGCGACTTACGACGCCTATCACTCACGATGCGCGTAGCCATGCGCGGGGGCTGATCGCAGACTGAGAGTCTGCTGTGCGCCGGCGGACGCAAGGCTGAAACGGGACATCGCGCACGAAGTCGCTGACGGCCGTCACTACTCGCTGCCTACGTGGGCGCGGCGGAGGGAGCGCATCATCATGGAGCGTGCCGAGTGACTCAAGTGCGGCCCCTCCGAGACCGTGCGTCGCCCAAAACGCATCCTCTTCGTCTTCGTTGGCAAATGCAGGCACATCCTCCCAGTCATCAACCGTGGGCAGTTCGTGGCGGCTGCTGAGTGCCATCATCATCTCCGATACTTGCGTCGTTCTTCTCGTGTTGCAGCCCGGGCAGAAATCACACGGATGCGATCTCGTCGCAGCGTGTAGATGACATAGAGGATGCGATCGCTCTCCGTTGCTCCGACGAGCGCGCAACGGTGTTCGTCCCCTGAATTGTAGGCCGATGCAGGTTTACGATCTGGATCGAGACAGGCTTCCTCAACTTCTTCAGCCGTAACTCGATGATCACTGAATTTGTGGAGGTTGTCGTCGTCCCAGTCAAACCGTTCGTCGTCCGCAGCAGGGTTACCGTTACCGTGTCCAACACCGTCCTGATACCAGTCGGACACTGCATGCTACCCCTGTCGCTTCCGTACTTTCTATCGTATCACCGCACCGTCTTGGTGAAACCCCGCTGCCGGGCTACGGCCTGCTATTGCCCGGTGGTGGCTGTCGGGGGGCGGACGTAGGCATCAAGGAGGCGGTCAAGCTCACCGGGCAGGTCTGTGGTCTGGCCGGCGTGGGCCGGCGAAAGCTGGATCATGGTGCTGCGCGGTGCGACCAGCCAGTGGAACCGCTCGGCGGCCGGCAGGTCGGCCAACGGGCCACCGTCCGCCCTCCCGTCGCAGATCGCCGCGAAGATGGCAAGGTGGCGCTCGATGGCGGCCAGGTCGAGCGTCGGCGCAAAGGCCGCCAGCCGCGCCCGGTCAAGCTCGATGCGTCCCGCCAGATAGCGCCGCTCCCGCGAGAACAGCACGATACCGACATTGATGCACTCGCCGCGCTCCACGCGCGGCACCACCCGCACGATGGCGTAGCTGTACCAGACCGTCGGCAGCATCGGCGAGCGGGGTCAGGCGTCCGCGTCGAGGCGGTGCGTCTGGCGGACGGCGAGCCGCTCCGGGCCGCGCGCCTGGGCGTCGATGGCCTCCTGGAGCCAGCGGCGCGGCCCATGCAGGCGCTCCGACAGGTAGGTAAGGTAGGCCCGGCGGTGGTCGCCCAGCGTCGGGAACAGCGCCTCGCCGCCGAGCCACGCATCCGGCACGTCTTCCACGAT
The DNA here is from genome assembly GCA_038318015.1 of Chloroflexota bacterium. Classification (GTDB taxonomy): domain Bacteria; phylum Chloroflexota; class UBA6077; order UBA6077; family JACCZL01; genus JADZEM01. Next base: position 1,765 of record JBBQBU010000195.1, read on the forward strand.
GGACCGCAGCGCGGCGTCGGTCAGCAGCGGGCGCAGGCGCGCGTCGGCCGCTTCCAGGTCGCCGGCCCCCCCGAGCAACACGTGATCCTTGATCTGCGGGAACGGCGACTGCACGCGCGTCTCCCAGCCCTCCCAGCGATGGTGGACGTAGAGCGCCGCGCCGTGGTCGATCAACCAGACCTGCGCGTCCCAGACCAGCAGGTTCGTATTCTTCGCCGTGCGGTCCACGTTCGTGGTCAGCGCGTCCAGCCAGATGATAGCCGCGGCCAGATCCGGCGACACGGTGCGGTCGGCGGCCGGGTCGAACGCCAGCGCCCCAGACAGGAACGCCAGCCCGAAGTTCTCGCCGACGCTGCCCCGCAACACGTCCTGAATCTCCGGGTCAGGCTCGGCGCGGCCGAAGCCCTCCGCAAGCGCGATGATGGCCGGTGTCGGAACCGGCAGACCGAGCACCTGCGCCAGCCCGGCGACCAACGCTTCAGCAACGAGTGCCTTCGCGCCCTGCCCCGCCCCCTGGAACTTGACGACGAACGCCCCGCTCGGCGTCGCCGCGTCAGCGTGCGCTGTCTCCACGACAGCCGGCAGCGAGCCACCCTCGCGCAAGGGGACCACGTACCGCGTGCCAACGAGCCGCTCAAACGCCACGCTGCATTATGCCGGGCCGGGCAGAAGCACGGGCCGGCGACGCAATCACGATGGTCCGGCCAGCGCGCCTGAACGTCCGTGCGGCCCTTCGCCTACCCTTTGACGGCCCCCGCGGCCAACCCAGACACCACGAAGCGCTGCGCCAGGAAGTACAAGACCACCACCGGCAGTGACGCCAGAATCGCGCCGGCCATGATCGAGCCCCAGACGTACTGGTCCCCCACGATCATGCTGGAGAGCTTCACCGGCACCGTTTGCAGCGCCGGCCGATTGATGAACACCAGCGCCAGCAAAAATTCGTTCCAGGCACCCGTGAACGTGAAGATCGCTGCTGCCACCACGCCCGGCGCGGCAATCGGCAGCAGCACCCGCAGCATCGCGCCGATCCGCGAGCAACCGTCAATCATCGCCTGCTCTTCTAGTTCGGCCGGGATGCCCCGGAAGTAGCCCATCAGCAGCCACGTCGCGAACGGGATCGAGAACGACAGGTACGTGAAGATCAGCGACTGTAACGTGTTCGCCAACCCCAGCCCGTTGACGACCAGGAACAGCGGAATGTAGATCAGCGTCGTCGGCAGTAGGTACTTGAACAGGATCAGGCGGGCGATCCAGACACGACCGTAGAAGCGCAAACGTACCACGGCAAACGCCGCCAGGACGCTCATCGTCACCGAGACGACCGTCGTCGTGGTGGCAACGATCACGCTGTTCTGGATGTTGACGAAGAAGCGTTCTCCGACAATGACCCGCTCGAACTGGATCAGCGTCGGCTGACGCGGGATGTAGGAGAAGTCGTCGTAGATCTCCTTATCGGTCTTGAACGCTGTCGCGACCATGCTGTAGAGCGGCAGTGACACAAACAGCGTCAAGGCCGCGACGACCAGCGCCGCCGGCAAGAACGCCAGCCGCTGCTGCAAACGGAGGGGGCGTGGACGCGGCGCAACCGCCGGTGCGAAGCTACTCATCGCGATTCATCAATCCGCTGAGCGCCACGATGAACATCCCCAACAGCGGCAGGATCATCACCGGTACAGCCGACGCCTCACCCAGCCGCATATTCACAATGCCCATCTCGTAGGCCAGCACCGTGTACACCAGTGTTGAGTCGGCTGGGCCGCCGCCCGTCAACAGGTACACCGGCTCAAACGCATTGAACGTCCAAATGGTCGCCAGCATCAGCACCACCAGGATGACGTGGCGCAGCCCGGGGATAGTGATGAACAGGAACTTCTGCCAGCCGTTCGCGCCATCCACTGCCGCCGCCTCGTACTGCTCGGCCGGGATGTTCTGGAGGCCCGCCAGGAATGCGACGCCGAAGAACGGGAAACTGCGCCACACGTGTGCCAGGATCACGGACGGCATGGCAGACGCCGGGCTGCTCAGGAACTCCAGAGGGAGCGTGATCAGTCCGATGTCGGTCAGGGCGTAGTTCAGGACGCCCTGCAACGGGTCCAGGAACCACCGCCAGATCATGTAGGCGACGAAGCCAGGAAGCACCCACGGCACCAGCAGGTAGGCCCGCAGGAAGTTGCGCCCGAAGAACGCCTTGTTCAGCACCAGCGCCATCGCCATACCCAGCACAAACTTGAGGAAGATGGCGACCACCGTGAACACCAGCGAGTTCTGGATGGCGCGGCCGAAGCGTGGCGACGATAGTACCTGGCTGAAGTTGGCCAGCCCGACCCAGTTTGCTTCACGGCCAATCGACTTGTCCGTGAACGACATCCAGATGGCCGTGCTGAACGGCCAGACCACCAGCACGAGCATCACCAGCAGCACCGGCGACAGCAGCAGCCAGCCCAGGACGCCTTCACGCTGCAAGAACGGGCGACGCGACCGTGCAGCCGGCCGCCTCCCTATCGGAGCCGAGACGCCGTGCGAGTAGGTTGCCACCTCACGCCTTCTCGTACTTCTTGTAGATCTTGTCGATCTCCTCGGCTGCCGTCTGGAACACCTCTTCCGGCTTCTTGTTGTCGCTGACCACGGCCTGGAGCATCCGGGGGATGACGAACGCGGTGTTCATCTCCGCCCAGGCCTGGTTCTGCACATCCGGCCAGGCTGCCGGCTTGCCGGTCTTCGCCAGTTCCACGCGCACCTTCAGCCAGCTCTGACTGAAGGCTGGGTTGTCGTAGTGGGCTTCGGTGGTCGGACCCCACTGCGACTTCGGCCAGTAGTCCTTGAAATACTCGCGGTCGTACAGGAAGGTGATGAGTTCGTTCGCCTTGTCGCGGAACGGGCTGTCCGCCTTGACGCTCATCGCGACCGCACCGACCGGCTGCACGTGCATCTTCGGACCGGCCGGCTTCAAGTACGTGCCGACGCCGGGCAGCATGTCCGGCTTGTTGTCACGAATCCAGGCGGGGATGCTCAACGGGTTGAACGCGAAGATGGTCCGGCCGGACTGGAACGCGTCGTTGTCGCCGGTCTGGTCCCAGGTCAGCACCCCTGGCGGGAACACCTTCTTCTCCGCGTACCCGTTGGCAACCAGTTGAATAACCTCGGCGGCCTCCTTGGGGAAGTTGCCAAACGTCGCCTTCTTGCCCTGGTCGTCGGCGAACCGGACGCCATACGACTGGAGCACTTCCACCCAGAGGTTGCCGTCCGACGTGTTGCTGAGCGCCTGCCCCAGCCCGTAGATGCGCGGCGGCTTCTGGGCCTTTGCCGAATGATCGAACAGTTCCGTCCAGGTCTTTGGCGGCGGCGTCAGACCGGCTTCCTTGAGGACATCGTCACGCGCAATCAGCAAGTTGGCCGACGTGCCAATCGGGATGATGTACTGCTTGCCGTCCGGCCACGTCGAAACGGCCTTTGCGCCCGGCGCGAACTTCTGGTCCTTGTCGATCTGCTGGTACACGGCGCTCAGGTCGGCGATCAGGCCGCGCGGCTGCAACAACTGGGTCCAATCGTCGCCCGCTTCAAGCACGTCCGGCATCGTCTTCGACTCAATGGCGGCCGGGATGCGCTTGCCGTAGTCGCTGGTCCCGATCTCGACGATCTCGACGGCCACGTTCGACTGCTTGCCCCAGGCCTGGATGCGCTCGGTGCGGTACTTGTCGAACGGGTCGAGCCGCGTCTTGTACATCCAGAAGATCATGGTGCCTGAGACCGGCGCGGCCGGAGCCTGAGCGGCCGGCTTGGCCGCTTCAGCAGGTTTGGCAGCTTCCGCAGGCTTCGCAGCCTCGGTCGGCTTGGCGACGGTCGGCTGCGCCTGGGCGGCGGGCGCGGCCGGAGCCGCTGTCGCAGCCGGCTTCGCGGCCTCGGCCGGCTTGGCGTCGGGCTTCGGCGCCGGGGTGCTGGCTTGCTGTCCGCAGGCCGCCGCCAGTGGCAGCGCCGCCGTGACGCCGAGCAGGGCAACAAAGCGGCGGCGTGTCAGCCGCCGTGCGACGCGCGAGACGACGGCATCGTCATCGTGTCTCATCACTGGTCTCTCCCCATGCCTCTGGACGACAGCCACCGGTGGCCATCAACGATCCGGTGGCTCGCCATGGCCACCGGACCCGATCCCTTGCACACGATACCAACGGCCAGAAAGGCTGTCAAAGCGCCCGCATTGGCGCGCGTCAGCCTGATCGCCGCACGGAGAGCCCCACGGCCACGTCGCGCTCTCTCGCCGACGAGCCGCCGCTCACGAACAGAGTAGCATCCGCACAATCGTTTGCGCTAGGCTGCACGCACCGCGCCGCAGCACTCTCGGTGGTGCATCCGGCGCGCGCCGGCAGCGTTGACGCTGCCATCCCTGCCGTACGTCACCGCTGACATGTCCGGGGAGGACACCCGTGAAGATCGTCTCCGTCGAACCGATGCTGATCGACCGGTACCTGTTCGTGCAGATCAAGACTGACGCCGGTTTTACCGGTGTGGGCGAGTCCGGCACCTGGGGCCACCTGGAAGCCTCAGCGGCCGCCATCGCCAAATTCGGCGACTACCTCGTCGGACAGGATCCGTCGCGCATCGAGCACCACTGGAACGTCATGTACCGCTCCGGCCACTTCCGGGGTGCGGCGATCATGGGCGCGATCTCGGCCATCGACATCGCCCTGTGGGACATCAAGGGGAAGTCGTTCGGTGTCCCGGTCTACGAGTTGCTGGGTGGTAAGACGCGCGACAAGGCCCGCGTCTACTACCACGTCAAAGGCCCAACCATCGAGGCCCAGGTCGAGAAGTGCATCGAGGCGAAGGAGCGCGGCTTTACGGCGGTCGGCCACCTGAACCCGTTCCTCGACGAGGTCCGCAGCGACACCTACTTCAAGACGCACGCAGCCAAGATCGACGGGGCGGTGGAGGCCGTGCGCCGCTACCGTGAGGCGGTCGGCAACGACGTTGACCTCTGCCTGGAGATCCACCGCCGCCTGTCTCCCGCCGAGGCCATTGTGCTGGGCCGCGCCATCGAGCAGTACCGGCCGATGTTCTATGAGGATCCGATTCTGCCGGACAATTTCGACGCGATGGCCGAGGTCGCCAGCCAGATCAGCATTCCCATCGCGACCGGCGAGCGCCTGATGGGCATCCACGAGTTTCAGATGCTGCTGGAGCGCCGCGCCACACAGTACGCTCGCATCTGCGTGTGCGTCGCGGGCGGCATCTCCGGCTCGAAGAAGATCGCCGCCCTGGCCGAAGCGCACCACAAGTTCATCATTCCGCACAACCCGTTGTCACCGATCAGCACGGCGGCCTGCCTACAGCTTGACGCGTCGATCCCGAACCTGGCGATCCAGGAGTTGCCGGACCACGCCGACGAGTGGCCGGACAAGGACTTGTTGAAGGAGCGCCTGCGCGTCGAAAACGGGTTCCTGATCATCCCGGACGGGCCGGGCATCGGCGTCGAACTGGTGGACGACGTGCGCGAGAAGTTCCCGCCCAAGCCGCGCCCGGTCGGCACCCGCCTGAACGTGGACGGCTCGGTCATCGACCAGTAGGCCGAGCGAAGGCCAACGTTAGGCAGGCAGGGGTCGGCGTGATTTCGCCCCTGCCGCCCCGCACACCGGCATACTCCCATACGCGGCGACGGTAAGCGTCGCCAGCCACTGAAGAGGGAGGGTGTATGTCCACGCCGCCAAACATGAACGAGTTCAACAAGAAGATCATCGCCGAGTTCCGCGCCAACGACGGGGTCGTCGGCGGTATGTTCGCCGGGCACCCGGTGATGCTGCTGACGACGACGGGCGCGAAGTCGGGCCGCCGCTTCACGCTGCCGCTGATGTACCTGCCGGACGGCGAGCGCATCGTGATCTTCGCATCGAAAGCCGGCGCCCCGACCAATCCAGACTGGTACCACAACCTTGTGGCGAACCCCGTCGTCACCGTCGAGGCCGGCACTGAGACGTTCGACGCCAACGCCACCGTCGTGACCGGCGACGCGCGCGACCAGCTCTACGCGCAGCAAGTGGCCCAGATGCCCCAGTTCGGGGACTACGAGAGGAAGACGACGCGGACCATTCCCGTGATCCGTCTGGAGCGTGTCAGCCCCGCCTGAGCAGTAGCGCCAGCCGGCAGCCTGCGGCATACCCGCCAGACCGCCGGTCTCGCGCGATACTGCCTCCAGCCATCAGTGGCCCCGACGCTTGTCCACCACGTTCAGCAGCGGCTCGCCGTGCACCAGCCACCCCAGGTTGTCCAGGACCAACGCAATCACCCGCGCGTCCGTGTGCGGCGACGACGCCGGGTTGTGCGGCGTGAGAAACACGTTCGGCAGGTTACAGAGCGGGCTGTCGGCGGGATGCGGACGGTGGACACGGTGCGGCGCGGCTCCGTCTGGTGACGCGGCCAGCGTGCCGTCGCCCGCGATACCCGTGGTTCCCGGCCCCGGCGCGATTCGCGCAATCTCGGGGGCGAGCCGCTCCACCAGGAAGTCAGGGACGATGATCTTCACCAGACGACCGTCGTCACCACGCAACCTCGTGAGCGCGGGTCCACTCCCAGTCGATCTCAACGCCCAGGCCGGGTGCGGTCGGCGCATGCACGATGCCGTCCGGCCCCGGGTTCGGGTACGCCGCCAGCCCGAAGTCGTAGCGGTCTTCCGGCACCAGCACCTCGAACCAGTCACAGTTGGGGATGGCGCAGGCGACGTGCAGGTTCGCCCAGTTCATGATCGGGCTGGCCCCGTGGTGGATCTCCAGCGGCATATTGAACGCCTGTGCCAGATGCGCCGTCTCGATGACCCCGGTGATGCCGCCCTTCCAGTAGACATCCGAGCGCAGATGGTCGCCGGCACCGCGCAGGATGTACTCGGCGGACAGGTTGGCGTGGCCCGGCACGACCTCCGCCACCTGGATCGGGATGTCCAGCGCCCGCGACAACTCGGCGTAGCCGGTGAAGTCGTAGTCGCGCAGCGGCTCCTCGTACCAGACGAAGCCAACCTGCTCGATGGCCCGCCCTACCCGCATCGCATCGTCGCGCGTGTAGATGCCGCCGGGGTCCAGCATTAGCGGGAAGTCCGGCCCGACAGCCTCACGGACGGCTCGGCACAGCGCGATATCCTCGGTGGCCCGGCCGATGGGGTGGACCTTGTAGGCCCGATAGCCGCGCCGGCGGATGTCGTCCACCTCGCGCAGATAGTCGTCAATCGCCGGCATGTGCGCCGACGACGCATAGCCCGGCAACTGGTCGCGGTAGCCGCCGAGCAGCCGCCAGACCGGCTGCCCGAGCGCCTTGCCGGCGATGTCCCACAGGGCCACGTCGATGGCGCTGGTCGCGAAGATCGGCAGGTAGCCGGCGCGCTCCAAGCGGGCCAGACTCTGCCAGATGCGTTCGCGGTTGAGCGGGTCTTGCCCGATCACACGGGGCGCGGCCACTTTCAGGATCGGGTCCGCGATGGTCCGCCCGCCGCTGCCCCCCTGGGCCCGCGCCGAGCCGTACCCGACGATCCCCTCGTCAGTGACGACCTCCACCAGCGAGATTTCTTGCTGGCCGCCCCAGCGTGCGCCGTGCAGCGGCGGCATTGGGTGTTGAAAGATGGTGACGCGAACATCCGTGATCTTCACACGCGCTCCCGGGAGAATGATGCACACACTGGCACCGGCAGCGCCCGCCCAACGCCAGAGATGCGGTTCGCCCCCCTGCCGACTGCGGCAGGGGGGCGACGGGCCAAGCACTACCGCGACTACACCAGATTCTTGTTGATGTAGTCCCAGTTGATGTCATACCCCAGGCCGGAACTGACCATCGAGCCAAGCACGTGCAGGTTGCCCACTCCAGTCTGAGCATCTGGCAGGACGACTCCGTTGGTAACGCTGCGATGGAGTGGCCTCTAAGAAAGTGTGTGTGAAGTCATCGAGCGGGCTTGAGGCGACGAATCATGAAGCCAATCATGGCGAGTCGGAGCATGGCCTCGGAACTCTCGATGAGAGACTCGTAGTCCTTGGTGAGGCGGTGACACGTGCCCAGCCAAGCGAACGTCCGCTCGACGACCCAGCGTTTGGGCAGCAGGACGAAGCCGCGCATGTCGTCCGTACGCTTGACGATCTCGAGATCCCAGCCCGTCTGCTCCCGCACCCGGCCAACTTGTTGG
>JBBQBU010000196.1:0-9890 GCA_038318015.1 Chloroflexota bacterium
ACTAGGCATCTTGACCCGAGTCGTGGTGGGCGAGGGTGACGTGCGGATCGTGGCCGTCGTGGGGAGCGGGGTCCACATGCACGATGACGCTGGCCAGCTTCGGAACTGCGTGCAGCATGGCGTGGCGCGCCTCCTCCGCCACGGCATGCGCCTCGGAGAGCGTCAAGCGGCCGTCTGCGACAATCCGCGCCTCGGCGAAGATGCTGTGGCCGATCCACCGTGCCCGCACCTCGGTCACGGCCTGGACCCCATCGGCCTGTGCGGCTGCCGCTTCCGCTTGGGCCAGCAATGCCGGATCGATGGCGTCCATCAGTCGTGCCCAGATTTGCACGGTGGCACCCTTGAGGACGAACAGAATCGCCACGGTGATCGCAAGTCCGATAATCGGATCAGCAAGCGGGAATCCGAGCCACACACCACCCGCTGCCAGCAAGACAGCGAGTGATGTCAGCCCGTCGGTTCGGGCATGGTAGCCATCTGCGATCAGTGCAGCGCTGCCGATGCGTTCGCCAACGCGAATACGATAGAGCGCGACCAGTTCGTTCCCAACAAACCCGATCAGCCCTGCAACCGCGACCCAGCCGAGGTACTGAACCTCGGTTGGGCGGATCAGCTTCTGGACGGACTCCCAAGCAGCAACGACCGCAGATGTGGCGATCATCAGAATGACGAAGACCCCGGCGAGGTCTTCGGCACGTCCGAACCCGTAGGTGTACCGCCGCGTGGCCGCCCAGCGACTGACTGAAAACGCGATCCAGAGTGGGACCGCTGTCGAAGCGTCGGCGAAGTTGTGAATCGTGTCTGCCAGCAAGGCTACCGACCCGGTGATCCAGACCAGGACAACCTGGAGAATAGCCGTCAACCCGAGTCCGAGCAGTGACAGTTTGACGGCCCGGATGCCCGCAGTCGATCCAGCCAGGGCGTCGTCGATGCTGTCGGCTGCGTCATGACTGTGCGGCGATAGCCAGCCGGCGATCCACCCCCGCGGGCCACTTGCATGGCGGTGCGGGTGCTCGTTCTCATGCAGGTGGCCATGCTCCGGTGTCGGCGCGCCTACGACATCGTGATGGTCAGGATGTCCGTGCTGATGGTCTGCCTCCCTGGGCTGATCGTGGTTCGCGTTCATGCCCGCTCCATCGCTTCCCCCAAAGAATAGCATGGCGCTAATGCGACATCAAGTGACGACATCTCGCATTTGCACGTGATGGCTTTAGCCTGTTAGGTCATGTAGCATCATCTGCAGATGATGTATGTCGCATGTACCTGGCGTCGCATCCTTCGATGCCCACGTTGAACCGTACCGCCGAAACTCCAGCCGGTGGACGTTGGCCGCTGCCGGTCGGGGTCCCGTCGTGTGCTGCGGACAACCGCCCCGTGCCATTGTCGGGGCGCACGCGCTCACCGTGAAGCGTGTGTGGAACTGGCGCGCATGGTGGCCTTGCCCGGCAGGAAGTTGGCAGCAGTCTCGCAGCCGAATAATGGTACCCTGAGCCGCGCCCGGAGGCTGCCGATGCCCCATGTTGATGAGGACGAGCCGGTCAGGCCCGCGCCGCGCGTCCCATTGCGGCAACTGCTGGCCGTTTTAACGATGCTTGGCCTGACCAGTTTGGGCGGCTGGACCTCGTATTTCCACGACGCGCTGGTCGTGAAGCGCCGGATGCTGACCGACCGCGAGTACCTCGAAGGGTCGGCCATCAGCAATCTGGTGCCGGGGCCGATTTTCACCAACTTCACCATCTTCGTGGCCCACTACCTGGGTGGCTGGTTGGCCGTGTGCTGGGGGCTGCTGCTGGTGCTGCTGCCGGGGTCTGTGGCGATGCTGCTGCTGACGGGCTGGTACCTGGGCGGCGCGTCCGAGCAGCCGTTGATTCGGCAGGCGCTGACCGGCCTGGGCGCGGCGGCGGCCGCCCTGACGGTCGTCACGGTCTTGCGTATCCTGCGCTCGGGGACGCTCTCCCGCACGGCGCTGCTCGTGGGCGGCCTCGGCTTCGTGGCGCTCGGGCCGCTGGAGCAGAGCCTGTTCCTGGTGGTCCCGCCCCTGCTGGTGCTGGCGCTCTGGCTGGAGCGGCCAACGGACGGGCCGATAGCGCCGCCGGCCGTGCCTGCCGCCGAGTCGCCGGCCCGGCTCACCGAGCCTGCCACCCCCCGGCCCGAGCCGCCGCGTGGCTGATCTTCTCCTCGTGTTCTCGGTCTTCTTCCGGCTGGGCCTGCTGGCGTTCGGCGGCGGCACCGGCGTGTTGCCCGAGATGGAGCGGCAGCTTGTCATGGAGCACGGCTGGCTGACCCATCAGGAGTTCATCGACAGCTACGCGCTGGCCCAACTGAAGCCCGGCCCGGCCCTGCTGATGGTGATGTTCGCGGGGTACAAGGTGGCCGGCGTGGCCGGTGCCGTGGCCGCGCTGGTGGGCATGTTCCTGCCGTCCGGGCTGTTGGCGGCGCTGGTCACGGCGAACTGGGGTCGTTTGAACCGTCAGCCGTGGTTGCGCTCGGTGCAGCGGGCGTTGTCGGCGGTGGCGTTCGGGCTGGTGGCGGCCGGCGCCTACGCCCTCGTCAGGCTGGCCGTCACCGATGCGCTGACGGCGGCCATCGCCCTCGGTGCAACGGCCGCGCTCTGGTACTGGCGGCCTCACCCGGCCCTGGTGATTCTGGCGGGCGGGGCGGTGGCCGGGCTGGCGGGCGCGCTCGGCTCCCTCTGACCGTCACTATCGCGTTGCGAGTTGCAAGAGCAGGGGCGCGATTCAACCTGCCCGCGAGGCGACGAGCGATGGACCGGAATTGGGTGCACGCTCAATCTTCGGAGAGGCGTCGCAGCTACGCCGTCAACTCGGAGGAGAGCAGGCGCAGTGCCGGCGCGGCGTCGAGTGTCGCCAGCGCCTGCTGGAGGTCAACCAACCGGTACGGCTTGCTGATGACCGCCGTGATGCCGCGCTCCCGCGCCTCGTCGTCGGTGATCTGTGAACCCCAGCCCGAGGCAATGATGATCGAGACCCTCGGGTAGCGCGCCCGGACCTGTCTCGTCAGCTCCCAGCCGTCCATGTTCGGCATCCCCATGTCGGAGATCATGACATCAAACGATTCGGTGGCCAGGTGCTCCAGCGCCTCCGCTCCTGAATGGACCTCGACGACCGTCTGGCCAACGAGGCGCAACATGCGCGAGATCAACTTGGCCAGCGCCGGCTCGTCGTCCACCACCAGGATTGTGCGTCCATTGGCCCGGCCTGGCACATGCGCCAGGCTGCCGTTCGCCGCCGGGAAATCTATGCTGAAGGTCGTACCGACCCCAGGCGTGGACTCAACGGCGATCTGCCCGTGGTGCTGCTCAACCATCGACGACACCTGAGCCAGCCCGAGGCCGGTGCCGTGTGACCCCTTCGTCGTGAACAGCGGCTCGAAGACCTGGGCCTTGACCTTCGCGGACATCCCGATGCCGGAGTCCTGCACTTCGAGCCTGATCGTCTCGCCTAACCGGTTGGCACGCAGTCGGATGACGCCCCCCTGAGGCAAGGCGTCCACAGCGTTGAACACGAGGTTGACGAGCGCCTCGCGGATACTCGCGGCCCACCCCAGGATGATGGCATCTGGCTCGGCATCCACGTAGAGCGCGATCATGCGCCCATCGGCCTGAGCGGCATCCCGCCAGCGCGGGGCGGTGAGCGATCCAACGCGATCGAGCACCTCCGCGAGCGACACCTCTTCGGCCGGACCCTCTGGTTGACCGCGTGCGAACGTCAAGAGCCGCGACACGATCTGCCCGCCGTCGGTTGCGGCCTGGGCGATTGTCTCCAGCATGTCAAGGAGCGCTGCCCGGTCGAAGGTCGTGGCCGAGACAGCGGCGATGGCAAGGTCACCGTAGCCGCTGATGAGTCCGAGCGACTGGTTCAGGTCGTGCGACACACCGCGGGCCATCTGACCGAGAAGCTTCAGCTTTTCGGCCTGAATCAGTCGTTCGCGCTGCCCTTCGAGCGTCTTTCGCTCGCTGATATCGCGAATGTTGCACTGGATGACAGATGTGCTGCCCTCGGCGTAGACGTTGCTGACGAATTCGACATCACGCGAGTTGCCGTCTTTCGTTTGGAGTGGCAAGTCGTCGTACCGGACATACCCGTGCTGTTGCAGCTCCTCGTAGGTCTGCTGACTCGCCGCCTGGTCCTTGAAGAGGCCGATCTCCCAGAGTTCTTTCCCCTGCAACTCATCCTTCGAGTAGCCCAGGAACTCCTGAATGTACGGATTTGCGTCCACGATCTTGAGCGTATTGACATCGAGGATAAAGATGCCGTCCTTGGCACCCTCGAAGAGCCGCCGGTAGCGTTCTTCGGAAATCTCTAGCGGAGTCACTGTGCCATCCTCGCCGCGTGACCACTGAGAGGCTGTCGATACGTGGTCACGCCCACGGCGACAAGAGAGGTCGTGGAAAAACGACGACGCACGCACGGCGCAGCGTTCGTGCCAACCGTAAGTATCTGCGGCGATGACGTTCGGCAGGCCGGAGGCGCGATGCCAGAAAACAGGCAACACGGCCCGCGACTATGCGGACGAATCACCATCCAATGCCCAACGCGAGAGCAGTTACCGATCCTGCAATCCGTGTGCTCGACCAATGTACCGGACAGCTATGTGGACTTTAGCACAAAGCAACTGACTCTAGTGCGTTGCTAAGGCGACCGTGCGTTGCCAATCTGCTACGTGCAGTGCATGAATCGTTCCATTGCAGCCGCATCGCCCTGCGGACGTTGACGTGACGTTGACGCGACGTTGACGTGACATCAACAGACCTGTTGAACGGGTTGTCAGGCGGCGTCTGTTCCGGCTTCCGGGCCGGACGACGACCGCAGCACCCGTACCAGCAGGTACACCAGCCCGCCCGCCAACGCCAGCGCCGTCACGGTCGCCACGGCGTCGTCCAGGTAGTCCAGCAGCGACACCCAACTCGGTCCGAACAGCCAGCCCAGCGCCAGGAACTGCCCCGCCCAGATCGCTTCGCCCACGACCACGAACCCGAAGAAGCGAACAAGCGGGTAGCCACTGCCGCCGGCCGCCAGATTCGTCGGTAGGGCCAGCCCGGTCAGCAGGAAGCGCGTCACCAGCACCAGCCAGCCGCCCCAGCGCTCGAAGCGACGTTCCACCGACGCCACGCGCTCGACGGTCAGGCCGACGCGCGCCCCGAACCGGCCGAGCACCTGCCCGCCAGCCCAGCGGCCCAGGCAGAAGCAGGCCATGTCGCCGGCCACTGCCGCCACCAGCACGATGGCGAACAGGACGAACAGGTTCGGGTCGCCGTCCGTGGTGAACGAGCCGGCTGCCAGCACGACCACGGCGCTTGGCAGCGGCACCCCCAGCGACCCGACCAGCACCGTGAGGGCGGCCACCGGGTAGGTGTAGATGGCGAGCCATGCCACGAGCGCCGCTGCGATCTCACCCATCAGGCGAGCCTACCGGTTTCAGGCGCGGGCGGCACCCATCGGCCACCCTCATGATGCCGGACGAGCCGCCGGGCTCGGTGACGGCGGCCACGGCGTCTCCGGCTCGAGGTCGCGGGGGAGCGGCGGCCAGGGCGGGTCTGGCGCATCGGCCGGCTTCTCCACGTCGCGCTCGGGCCGGCCCGTGTGGGTGGCCTGCCATTCGCGCACGGCGGCCTGCACCTGCTCCACGGCCTGCGCCGACGTGATGCCCTGATCCTGGGCGATATCCCGGATTCGCCGCGTGCGGCGGCCTTCCGGGTCGACCCCGAGCGCCTTGTACAGTTCTGGGTCCGGCACCCGGTACGCCCGGCTGACGTAGGGCACACTCATCCAGTCAGCAATCTGCGTCACGTCCGTCTGGCGGGGGGGCGGCGGTGGCCCGGCCAGTCGCCACGCCAACCGCCACGCGGACCGCCCACCGAAGACCACCACGATGATAAGTGCAATGACGATGGCGGCCAGCAGGTACGGACGGCGGCGAGCAAAGCGTGTCATGGGTACATGCTACGGCCTGGACCGTGCGCCCCGCCTCGGTTGCGGGCCAGCTTCAGCAAACGCCCAGGAAGCCGTCAGGTGAGGGGCAGCCTGACCGTCAGGGTGGTGCCGATGCCCTGCTCGCTGGCCGCGTCAATGGTGCCGCCGTGCTGCTCTACGATTTGCAGCGCACCGGCCAGCCCCAGGCCCGTCCCGCGCACATGCTCGCCGACGTTGCTCGCCCGATAGAACCGCTCGAAGATGCGCGGCAGATCAGCCGGCGGGATGCCAATGCCGTGGTCGCGCACCGACAACAGCGCCCACGCGCCAGCCGAGCCGCGCTCGGTGTGCAGCGACAGCGCGATGTCGCCACCGTCCGGGCTGTACTTGACGGCGTTCGTCAGCAGGTTCAGAATGACGCGCTCGATACGGGCGCCGTCCACTGAAGCGACCAGCCGCTCGGCATCCGTCGTCACCCGGATGGCGTGCCGATCGGTTGACCGCTGGACATCCGCCACGGCCTGCTGCACCAGCGCGACAAGGTCGCCCGAGTCGCGGCGGAGTTCCAGCGGGCGGCCGGCTTCGATGCGCGCCACGTCCAACAGGTCGTCGATCATGCGCGCCATCAGGCGGGTCTGCTCCTCAATGCGGCCCAGCCGATATACCAGTTCATGTTTGTCAATCTCCGTGCCGCGCGTCAGCCGCCGTTGAAGCAGTTGCGCCAGCCCGCGAATCGACGTCAACGGCGTCCGTAGATCGTGCGAGATCGAGGCCAGCGTCTCGTCGCGCACCCGCAACGACGCCTCGGCCTCGGCGCTTGAACGGACGAGCCGCGCGCGCTCCTCCTCCGCGCGGCGGCGCTCTACCGCGTAGCGAATCGAGCGCGTCAACGTTGTGCCGTCCGTCTTCCCCTTGACGAGGTAGTCTTGTGCCCCCTCGCGAACCGCTCGAATCGCCATCGCCTCGTCGTCCAGGCCGCTCAACACGACCACGGGCATGCCCGGTGCCGCCCGCTCAAGCCGGGTGAACGTGTCAAAGCCGTGGCTATCCGGCAGCGACAGGTCCAGCAGCACCACATCGACCGTGCCGCCCAGGATGTGGGCGAGCGCCGTCGAGAGGCGATCCACATGCTCCAGGTGCAGGCCCGGCCCTCCCAACGCTAGCCTGGGGTCAACCTCTTCGAGGGCGTCGCGAATCAGGTCAACATCAGCGGGGTTATCTTCGACCAGCAAGACCCGCACAACCTGGTGGGCGATGGGCGAGGCGGTCATCGAGCAGTCACCCGGCAGCGGACCTCGTCACGGGTCGCGCGCGGCATCATTCCGGCGGCAGCTTCACGATGGCCAGCCAGAACGAGTCGATGGACCGGACCACCTCAATGAACGCGTCCAGGTCGACCGGCTTGCGAACGTAGCAGTTGGCGTGCAAGTCGTAGCTTTCCAGGATATCCTTTTCCGCCCCCGACGTGCTCAACACGACCACCGGAATTCGACGCAGCGCCGGGTCTGACTTGATCTCCGCGAGCACCTCGCGCCCGCTCTTCTTCGGCAAGTTCAGGTCAAGCAAAATGAGGTCTGGGTGCGGCACGTCGGCGTACTTGCCTTCATTGCGCAAGAACGCCAGCGCCTCCACGCCGTCCGTGACTACGCTCAGGCGATTGCGGACGCGCGTATCCTCCAGTGCCTCGCGGGTGAGGTCAATGTCAGACGGGCTGTCTTCGACGAGTAGAATTTCGATCAGTGCGACAAGGCCACCATGCAGACCCATCAGGCTTGGTCTCCAGCATCTGGGAGTGTGAACCGGAACGTCGAGCCGCCGCCGGGCGTCGAATCAACCCAGAGCGTGCCACCGTGCCGCTCAACGATCTTCTTGCAGACCGCCAGCCCGATGCCGGTTCCTGAGTACTCGTCGCGCGCGTGCAGCCGCTGGAACAGGACGAACACACGATCTCGGTATTCGGGCGCAATACCGATGCCATTATCACGGACGGAGATCAGCCAACCGCCACTTTGGCGTTCAGCCGAGACGTGAATCTCTGGCGCAGCGTCCTCGCGGAACTTGATCGCGTTCCCCAACAGGTTTTGTACTACCTGGCTCATCTGGGTGTCGTCTCCCAGCACCGTCGGCAGCGAATCGTGGGTGAGGCGCGCGCCACTCTCCTCGATGGCGACCCGCAGGCTGGCTGCCACGCGCTCGAAGACGGCTTCAAGGTCAATCGGCTCGAACTCGGTGCCGCGCCGCCCGACGCGCGAGTAGGTCAGCAAGTCCGTGATGAGTGTCTGCATGCGCCGGCCGCCCTCGACGGCGTGCCCGATGTACCGCACGGCGCGCTCGTCAAGCTGCTCCCCGTAGCGCCGTTCCAGCAGTTGCAGATAGCTGACCACGGCCCGCAGCGGCTCCTGCAAGTCGTGTGAGGCGACGTAGGCGAACTGTTCAAGGTCGGCGTTCGAGCGCCCAAGCTCACGGGCGTGGTCCTCAAGCTCGCGTTGGGCGGCCCGTCGTTCGGTCATGTCCCGGAAGGTCAGCACCGCCCCGCTCACGTCGCGGTCTCGCTGGATCGCCGCACAGGCGAACTCGATGGGCAGACGGTCATGGCTGCCGGTGCGCAGCAACTCACCTGCGCCCTCGGCAACGGGGGCGCCGCGCAGGACCGCCGCAATCGGGGAGAGCGGGAGCGGTAACGGGCTTGGCGCAGGGGCGGCTGTCTGGGGCGGCGTGCTGCTGGAGCCGCCAGCGCCAGAACTGTCACCCGACGTGGCTCCGATGGCGGCTTCTCGTTCTGTTGCGGGCGCGGGCGGCGTGATATCGAACCACGGCTCAGCAAAGCGGCCAATAAGCCCGGCGGCAGGCACCCCGAGCATCTGGGCGGCGGCGGCGTTCGCGAACGTGACGTGGCCGTCATGGTCCAGCCCCAGGATGCCTTCGGCGGCGGTGTTCAGGATCGCTTGACTGCGCAGGATGGTGGCTTGAAGCCGGTCGGTCATCTGGTCAAAGGCTGCTGCGGCCATACCCACTTCGTCGCGCCGCCGCAGCCCAATGCGCTCGTCCAGGTTGCCGGCGGCGACCTCGCGGGCGGTGGTCGCCATCCGCGCCACTGGCCCCACGATGTCGGCTGTCAGGATCAGGGCCAACGCCACCGACAGGAAGACGGCCAGGACGGTCCCGACGACCAGGACGATTTTGAGGCGCTCGCCAGCATCGAGCGCCTCAGCCTGCCGCTGGCTCAGAAGCTGTTCTTCGACCGCGAGCGCCTGCTCAAACACCGCGCGGATGGCGTCGGAGCGTCGGCGACCCTCACCACCAGCAACCCAGGCCGTCAACTCGGCCTGCTGGGCGCGCCCTTCGCCGACTGCCCGGCGCAGGGCGATGCCTGGCTCCGTGGCTTGCTGTTGCCAGACGGTGACTTGCGTGTGGATGTCCTGCCAGCGCGCCACCTGGGCGGCGTTGTCGGCGGTAAGCGCTTCGAGGGCGTTCACGCGTGTGTCGAATTCAGCTGCGCCGGTGCGATACGGTTCCAGAAAGACATCTTCGCCGCCGATCAGGAAGCCCCGGTAGCCGGTCTCCATATCGACGAGGCCGGTCAGCAGCGCGTCCGCGCTGGAGATCACCTGGAACGTGTGGATAACCTGATTGTTGGCTTCCTGGTTCAGTTCGGTGGTGCGGTAGGCGGCGCTCGTCAGGATTACCAGGATGACGAGCACCGCCCCGAATGCACCCAGCAGGCGGATGCGTAGCGAGACGTTGGAGAGGTGCTGTAACAAGGTGGGGCAGACTCCTGGGTGCTGGATTGCGGCTAGTACACGTTGGTCGAAGTCCGTCGGTAGTTTTCGGAGCCCCTCCCCACCCCACCATGGAGCCTCTCGGCTACGCCGTCTCTCCACGGCCCCAGGCCCCTCTCCCACAAACGGCGGGGCCCCTCGGCTACGCCGCCTCCCCGCGTCATGCGTGGGCGAGGGG
>JBBQBU010000197.1:0-9846 GCA_038318015.1 Chloroflexota bacterium
GCGAGAAGTACAGACACGACGGCGAAATGGTGAACAGCAGCGAGGCAATCAGGGCACCGCGCCGGCCCAATTCGTGCCGCAGGAAGTACGGCAGGATGATGATGGCAGTGCCGTGCAGGATGGCCGCCAGCCGCGCCGTCACGTCGCTGGCCCCGAACAGGAAGTACAGCAGTGCCGGAATGTGGAACTGATACGGCCCGTGCATCAGCGGGTCGTGGACGTACCCCCGGCCGACGTACAGGTACCACGAATAGACAGCGTGCAAGCTCTCATCGTGGTGCAGGGCGCGTTCGCCAACGTCGTGGAAGCGGAGCAACAATCCCACAACTGCCAGCCCCAGATACGGAAGCAGGTCGCCCCATCGCACGGATTGGGACGACACGGGGGCTACAGCTTGTGGCGCAACGGAAGGGCGATCAACTACCTGAACCATTGACACATCACGGGGCAAAGAGTTAGCGCTGCCGACTGGCGCAGCAGCCTCGGATGACGCCACGTTAGCCGCCTGCCAACTGGACGACCACTATAGCATAGGGTCGTAGCGTCACCAGCGATTCACGGTTCACCAACCAGCGCCAGACGCGCGCTGGTTGCAGCGAGAGCGTCTGCCAGTCCGCAGCGTACCCGACGATGGGTCGGTAGGTCATCGCGTCGGGCGGCACCAGCGACGGCGGGTTCGCCGACAGGCGTGGACCAGTCGCTCGCGTCATCGTCGATTCGTAGCGGATCTTCGGGATGTCGCGCAGTGCCCAGGCGACGACGGGCTGGAGGGTGCCATCCACTGAGATGAACTCTTCGGGCGCGGCGCGCCGCCACTTCTGCACCATCTCACGGACGTAGCGCATATCGGCCGTCACCACCGTCTTCTCAACCAGTTGCCCTCGATCATCCATCCGCGCCTCAAGGGCGCGGCTGCCGCCGGCGATGCTGCCCAGGGAGACCAGGACCAGCAGCCACGTTGCGAACGCCGCTCCGAGTTGGGCACCACGCAGCATATTGAACGCCAGCAGACCGGACAGGAGCAGGCCCGCCAGCAGCACCACGCCGCTTGCGCCCCAGGGCGACAGGTTCTGCCGCAAGCCGGCGTTCGTCTGAAATGCAGCCGTCACCACCGGCACCAGCGCCACCATCCCCAGGACCGTGGTGCGGGCACTGCCAGCCTCGACCAGCCAGGTCGCCAGGCGCAACAGCCCGAGGCCGCCCAGCATGGCTGCTGGAATCAATGGTTGGCTCAGGTAGCGGAGGTCGGGCATCCGCATCAACGCCGCCAGTGTCAGGGACACCAGCAGCCACGTCCCGAAAAAGCGGACGGCACGCGGGTAGCGCTTGTACTCGGAAAGGCCGATGAGAGCCAGCACCAGCAATCCGCCGTCAAGGAGCGCCGCCAGCACCGGTGCCGTCAGCCCCGCCCCGCGCGTGATGTCGTCGGTCCAGCGCCACAGCGAGTCGATTAGGCCGGCCTGCAAGCCGGCCGGGTTCATCAGCAGCCGGGTATCCAGGGCCACCGCCACGCCAACAGCGATAGCCAGCGACCGGCGGCCATGCTTCGCGAGTGGTTCCCACCAGGGCACCTTGCCGAAAATCTCGCCTTCAGCGATGGCGTAGGCCAGCAGCAATCCCGCCAGCCCGACCATGAATGAGGTGTCGATGCCGATACCAACGAATCCGGCGACCAGCAATGTCGTCAGCCAGCGGCTCGAGTGACTTGCGCCGAAGCGACACGCCGCCAGCGCCGTGATGGCGAGACAGAGCACGGCCGGCACCGCCGGCGACACGCTGCGCGACGCCGTGAGCAGCGTCGGGGAGGAGGCGAGGCCGATTGCCGCCAGCAGGCTCCACCAGCCAGGGACCAGGGGCCGCAGTAGCAAAGGGGTTAGTACCAGCAATACCCCGCACAGTGCCGGAATCAGCCGGGCCTGCCCGTCGCCGTCCGTAAACAGCGTGAACACCAGGGACGTGGCATTGGACAAGAGCGGCGCGCCGTCGTACACCACCGCTCCGTCTTCAAGCAGCCGGTACGCTTCCATCGCGCGCTGGCCCTCTTCGACATTGAGCGGCGGGCTGCCCAGCAACGCGAGATGCAGCACCAGCGTCAGCGCCGTCAGCGCGACCCAGGCGACGGCCTCTTCTACGGGCATGGCCCAGGCCAGCAATCGCGCACGCACCCGCGCCACAAGGGCGGGATCGATGGCGGGCGTGGCAATGTTGCTAGCGGCCGGGGACTCTACGGCGACGATGGCCTGTACGGTCACGGAGGCTCCACGAGGTAGATCGTCGTGCCGGAACGACTGTACGCGACCGGCAGCAACCGGTCGAGCCGATTTTGGGCTTCAGCGCCATATTTTGCGCGTTCGAGGGCACCAAAGAACACATATCGCACGCGGTAGGTCCGGAGGGGCGGCAACAACTCGTCGATGGTGTTCGCGCGGTAGATCGCATCGACGGCTTGCTGTCGCGGTCCGTATTCTGGCCGCTCGCCGCGCCACTGGAGTTCGTGCCCCACCCAGCCGATGATGGTGGGCAGGCCGCTGAACGTCGAGACGCGCGCGTGCTCGGTGTAGTCGCCGCCTACAGCCTCGACCACGACCGGCCGGCCCGGCGCATTCTGGCGCAGCCACTCGATGGCCCGGAAGTCGCCCGGTGCGTTGCGCTCAAGGAAACGGTCGCCCATCAGCGTCGGCTCGCCACGAAACGCCCCGGACTTCGTCCAGGTCGCGCCGATGGGATACGCCAGCCCCGGCACCACGACGACCAGTGCTGTCGCAACGGCCGCGACCCGCCAGCCGAGGCGGATCGGCCGCGTGCGCCAGATCAGCCCGAGCGCGGCGGCACTGGCGACGCCGAACAGCAGCCAGGCGTGGTACTGGAACTTGAAGACGGTGTTCATGCGCGATGCGAACACGTCGCGGAGGTAGATGCCTTCAATGCCGATCAGGACGCAGAGTGCCCAGGTCGCGACGAGCCACACGAAGATCGCCGTTGGCGCGACAGTCCAGCGTTGCCAGGGCCGCAGGAACTGGACCCCGCCGACTGCCAACAGAGCCGCCAGGACGCCCAGCAGCAGCGCCAGTGTTGGCTCGCCCACAGCGCTCATGCCGATCAAGAGGACACCCATGAGCAGCAGGAACCGCCCGAGGGTGGTCCGTGCGTCGTCCAACAGTTGCGCGCCGCGCCCCGCCAGCCAGATCGCCAGCAGCGAAGCGACCAGCAGCGCCGGCCCGAACAGGATCAGCATCGAGATCAAGGGCGTGCGCTCGGCGACGATGCCCAGCCCGAGCCGCTGCGACTGGTAGCCGACAAAGTACGGCACGGCCAGCATGAACGGCAGGATCAGTGGGATCGCCAGGGCCGGTAGCCGCGAGATCAGGCCGGCCCGGGTGCGCGTGCGCCGCCAGGCATCCCCGAGGAGCGCCAATGCATAGACGCCCCAGAACGTCGGCACGTCCCAGGTGCTCGCCGGGAGCAGCGTCGCCAGCGCCACGCCGCCGAAGACCAGTGTCGGTACATCTGGCAGCGATTCCTCGTCGAGCCAACGGCTGGCCGCCAGTGCCACGATTAGCAGCACGAACGGGATCGCCATGTAGTGTGGGTGCAAGTCACCCAAGATGAAGGAGAAGTATGGGAACTCGGTGATGCCGTCCGGCTGAATGTTCGGGATGACCCGCGACGAGCGCCACCACCAGCCGCCGTCAACCGGCCAGATAGTCGGGCTTTCGACGGGTTGAAGCCCTTTGACGCCCACGGCGGACCAGAATCCAGCGTCGCCCCAGCCGCGCGCCCCGATCAGTTCCAGCGCCCCGACGAGGTTGCCGACGACGAGCGTCAGGGTGCCGCCGAGGATGCCTGCCGCGAACGCGGCCAGCGAGAACGCCGTGCCATCGCCTGCCGGCTCGCGGAACGGCCGGTTCGCGGACGCCACCAGCGCGTATACGATGGTCGCCGCCGCCGTGAAGCCCGCCGCGAACACAAACACCATCGCAAAACTGTAGGCCAGCGGTCCCGGCGTCCCCACAAGCTTCCCGGGCAACCCGAGCAGCAGAAAGCCCAGGTAGTAGTAGGGCATCGGCTGACCGGACAGCCACATGTCCTCAGCCGGCAGCGTGCCGGTCCGTAGGAGCGCGTGCATGAACGCGTAGTCCATGAACTTCTCCTGGCCCACCATGTCGGCATTGTAGGCCCGAACAAACGTCGCCGCGCTGAAGACCAGCCAGAACAACCCTTCCTGTGCCGCCACCAGCACCCGCCGCTCGCGGATGAGGCGCACGGTGTCGCGGCCCCAGCGCACCCAGAACCCGCTGCCCAGCAGCAGCGCCAGCAGAGCGACGGTCGGGCCGGTGTACGCCGTGAACCCGAGCATCGCCGTCAAGAAGGCGAGCCACCCGACGGCGACCAGACCGACGATCCGGGTCAAGCCATAGCCACGGTCCGGCAGGCCGCCAAAGACGCGCACCGTCAGCGGGAGGACCGCCAGCCCAAGCCCCTGCATCGCCAGGAGCCAGAGAACGGCCGGCAGTGTCACGCGGTGTTCAGGGAGCTTCGTGGGCGGTTGAACGGGCGCGTGCCACCAGTTCGCCCAGCCGCCGACCACTCGTCCGCACAGCCTCGCCGCGCAGCAAGAAGTACGCGCCGCCCACGATGAAGGTGCCGAACACAAGCGCGTGCTCGACCACGGCGGCGGCGGTCGCGGCCTCCTCGCGCACGCCGAAGACGGCCAGCGTCGCGACAAAGACGCCGTGGAACACGCCGACGTACCCTGGCGCGGACGGGATTGCCATGCTGAGGTTCGTGGCGACCAGCACCAGCAGCGTCATCTGGAGCAGTTCGTACGGCGACGCGCCGAAGATGCCGACCGACACCAGCGCCAGCGTCACCGTGGACCCTGAGATTGTCCACTGCACCAGCGTCCAGACGATCACCCAGAATAGCGTCACCGGCTTGCGGGCGAAGTCCAGGCCGTCCAAAAAGGCGTTCAGCAGCTCGGACAGGCCGAGCTTTGCCAGCGGCGGCACGCGGGCTTCGAGCCAGTCGGCTAGCCGCGTGGCGAGGCCGCGCGCAGCCAGGGCGAACACGATGCAGGCGACGGCAATCGCCAGCCCCACGCCGCTCAGGTACGCGGCGTAGCGCGCTGAATCTGGCAGATCCGGAAAGATCAGGCCGAGCAGGAACAGCAGCAGGGCCATCGTTCCCAGGTCGAGCACCTTTTCGATGACAACGGTCGCGATGGTGGTGCTCTTGCTCACCTTCTCGGTCTCGGCGGCGATGAACGCCCGCACGACCTCGCCAGCCCGCAGCGGCAACACCGTGTTCACCATGTAGCCGATGTACAGCGACTCATGCAGCGCCTTCAGCCGCACCTCGTCGGGGCGCGGGAAGAACAGTCGCCAGCGGATCGCCTTTGCCCACATCGCCAGCAGCACTGTGCCGACCACGGCAACCAGCGCCAGCGGGTTGGCGCGACTGATCGCCGCTAGCACTTCCCAGGGGTTCACGACGTAGAACAGCATCACCGTCGCGACGATGCTGATGAGGATGCCGAAAAGGACGCGCGGATCCGTCATCGTCCGTCCATACCCTGCGGCGTCAAGGGCGCGTCACGCCATAGATCGTGACACTTCCCTGGCGGTACGCGACTTCGAGTCCATCACCGACCAGCCGATCAAGTTTGGCGAGGCCGGCGGCCGGGTAGTATGCCCGCTCCAGCCCCCCCACGACGATGAACTGCACGTCGTAGCGGTCAACAACGCTCCAAAACGCGGCCGGATCCTGTGATTCAAACGCCCGGTTGGCGTCGCGCTGGCGGAGATCGACGCGCTCCTGGTAGCCCCAGCGCTGTTGCTTCTGGTGCCAGTCCCAGCCGATCACCGCCGGCAAGCCGGTGTAGATCGAGTAGCGCGCGCCCCAGTGATAGAGCGGCGCAGTCCCTTCGAGGATCACTGGCGTGCCCTGGACATTCTCCAGCATCCAGCGGATAGCGGCCCAGTCGGAAGGCAGATCGAGGTCACGGTCGCGGTCGCGATATTCGGCCACCGACATGAACGCCATGCCGTCGAGCGTCGGCGGCAGCGCCTCGAAGCGCAGGCCAACCTTCGTGCGAGTTGCCAGGATCGGGTAGACGGCGCACCCAAGCACCAGGACGGCCAGGAGCGCAGCCCAGACGTAGCGCCAGACCCCCGCCACCATGCCTCGCGTAATGAGGTCGTCGGCGTCGCCGACGGCCGGTGCAGCGACCTGCCCGTATGCCGACGACGGCCGCGCCTGAAACAGGGCCAGCCCGAGCTTGACGGCGCACGGGCCGGCCAGGATCGCCAACAGAATCCAGGCTTGCAGGTAGAACTTGAACACCGTGTTCATGCGGCCGACATCGCCCTTGACGGCCACCAATTCGGGCAGAGCCAATGACCCAAGCGCGGCCAGCGCCAACCCTGCCATGAACAGCATCTCACGGGACGAGCGCCGGAGCAGCGCCAGCGCGGCCACGATGGCGACCGCAACGAAAAGCACCCCGAGTGCGCCGTAGCCCACCGACCACAGCACCAAGGCCACCGCCAGGACGACGGTCGCCAGCCACGACACTTGCCCGTCACCGGCCAGAGTAATCGTCGGGGCCAGCGTCGCGAGGTACGGCGCCGATGCCACCGGCAGGCGCGCCCGGCTTGTGGCGGCGCTGCTGCCAGCCAGCAATCGCGCAACCGTGGCCGACCGCGCAAGCTGATAGGCGAACGTCGCGACCACCACGACGAGCAAGGCCGCGTTGATGAGCAGGAACTGGCCCGGCGCAGTCGGCGTCTTGACCGGCACGACGCCCGAGTAAAACAGCTCGTAGCGGGCCAGGAATGGCGCGAACAGCACCGATGACGCGGCGTAGACCGCGAGCAACGTGACGGCCGCGCCGCCGCCCGCGACCAGCCAACTGACCCAGCGTCCGGGCCGCGTCGCGATGAAGGCCACCAGCCCGGCCAGCGCCAGATAGGTCGGCAGCTCCCAGGTGTTGGTGGCCCGCAACGACCCCACAAGCAGCCCAGCGACGACGACGAGAGCCAGCGGGCGCGCGAGCAGGCGCAGTGCATTCTGGCGCGTGGCGGCCCGCCGCAGCCCACCGGCCGCCACGATCTCGGCGTGGGTCAGCCGGACAGCCTGGAGGCCCACCGCCACCGCCGCCACCTGGAGCGGCATCGACAGCATGTGCGCGTGCAGGTCGCCGTACAGGAACGTGAACCAGGGGAACTCGTGGATCGGGCCGGGGTCTTCGGGGCCGATGAACCGTGTGCTGCGCCAGAAGTCAAATCCGGAGCGGGGTGCGCCGGCCAGCATCGCGAAGATGCCGCCAAGTGCTCGCGTCAGGCCAGTGATCAGCGGAATGCCGCTCTCCAGGCCGTCGCCGCCGACCTTCCAGAGCCCTTCGATCATTTGCAGCGCGCCGTCCAGGTTGCCAAGCGTCGTCAGCGCAACCGCCGAGGCTACGCCCGCAACCATCGCGCGCCTGGGAAGGCCCGTGCGCCGCACCGGCCCGATGATCAGCGACACAGCCACGCTGCACGCAGCCGACGCCGTCAGGGCGAACATGGTCGAGATCGCCAGGTTATAGGCGACGAACGGCGGCACGGCCGTCAGATGAATCAACGAGGCGACCAGCACGAAGCCGTAGTAGTAGTAGTTGATGTACCCGCCGGCGAACCAGGGATCGTACGGCGGGAACGACGGCGTCCGCACCACCGCATTGAGGTAGGCGAAATCCATCGGCTTCTCGCCGCCGAACGACGGGTGCCATAGGTCGGGATTCAGCGACCGGACCACCAGCATGATCGCGAAGGCGACCAGGAACACAACTTCGACGAACACGATGCGCGACCGGACCGCCCGTATGTCGGCCAGCAACGCCGGCCAGTTGCGGCGGGCCACGAACGACGATACCGCGACGAGCAGCAGCAGGCTCAGCCAGATCAGTCCGCGCCCCCACGTCCCCAGGCCAATACTCGCCGCCAGCCATGCCACATACGCGACGACCGACAGCCCCAGGATGCGCGCAACACCGAACCCACGGTCGGCCAGCCCCGGCAGCAGCAGCCAGCATAAGGGGAACGCCGCCAGCCCGATCACCTCGACCATCAGGAGCCAGATCGGGATAGCCAGGGCCGTGGTGATGCCGTCGAGCGTGAAGCTGTCGGCCCAGGTGCCGTGCGCCTGGACGGCCTCCCACTCGTCGGGCGTCAGCAGCAGGCCGCGTCGATTCCCGGCATCGACCGGCTTGGTGCGCTCAATCTGGCCAAGTGGTACCGCCGACAGCAATTGATCGACGGCCCCCACCGAAAAGTTGGGCGACTTCCTCAGGATGATGACGGTGGGATGGTCGTACACCGTGAAATCTTCCTGCGCGTTGGCCGAGTTCAGCGTGACGCCGAACAGCGACGGGTGCGAGTCGAACTGTGCTGCCACGTCGAAGCCGAGTCGGCCGTCGAACAGAGCACGATAATACTCGATCGTCATCGGGTAGCGGCGTGGCAGACGCGGGATTGACTCGTATAGCCGATTGCTCGCCAGGATCAGGTAGTCGGCCTTGTCGAGATTGCCGACGACCTTCCGCAGCTTTTCGGGCGCGTCGTCATCGTACAGATTCATCGAGACTTCGGTGTACTTACGGTTCTCGAAGCCCGGTAGCCGCAGTGGCAGCGCATCGTCCCAGTGCTCCACGCCGAGCGTCGCGCCGTTCGGGACGTTTGCGTAGATCCACTCAGAGGCCGTCACGCGGGTGTTCGGGCGGCTGTAAATGCTGAGGAACGCCAGCGCGTACATGGCCGTCAGCCCGACCACCCCGACGACCGCTACCCGAGCGACCAGCGTACCCGGCAGCCGCACGCGGGCCGCCAGCCGCGGGAGTGCCTGAACCAGGAAGTACGCCGCCAGCACGGCCAGGGCCGGATAGACCGGCAGGAAGTAGCGCATAAACTTGGCGAACTGGAACCCGAAATAGCCCAGGTTGATGGCAGCCCAGGCGACGAGCAGCAGATTCCGAGCGTGGCGGTTCCAACAGCGCAACTGCACCGCCGCGATGCCAAGGCCCGCCAGCGCCGCGACTCCGGCCGCCGGACCGAAGCCCCACTGCACCATATTCGTCAGGGCAAAGCGCGGATTCGGCGTGTTCGCCCACTGGATCATGAACGGCACTTCGATCTCGCCTGAGCTGATCTTGACCCAGCGGCTCAGGTCGTCGAAGCGCTGCATGTTCGGAAGGATGCCGAAGAAGCCCGGCCCCTGGAAGCTGTACGGCTCACCGATGCGGTAGGTCAGCAGGGCAGCGCCGCCGCAGACGGCCAACATCGCCAGCATGTCGATGGGCGAGCGGCGGGCGCGGCCGTCCGGCGGCGGTACTACCGCTGCCAGCAGGATGATCGGTGCCAGCAGGGCGGCGCTGAGCTTCGTTGCCAGCGCCAGCCCCGCCGCAAACCCGAGGAGCAGAAAGCCGACGTACCCCCAGCGTAGCCACGCCCGGTACGCGGCGTACAGCGCCAGCGTTGTGGAGAACGCCAGGAACGTATCGACGGCGAAGAAGTGCGACAATTGAATGTGCGTCACGGTGGCGGCGGAGATGGCCGCCGCGACCAGCCCGACCGCGCTGCCGTAGACGAGCCGCCCGAGCAGAAACACCAGCAGCACGGTACCGACATCCGTCAAAGCGGAGAACCAGCGCCCGACCGCCGGGATGCCGTCGTACGTCGCCATGCCGATGCGGTCGCCAATGGCCCGCGCCAGGAACAGCGGCGCGGTGCCGTAGGCGAAGCCGTCAACGTCACGGGCGTTGTACGGGTTGAGCGGCGACCGCCGGGTGTCGAAGTAGGCGAACGGGTCGGT